>JAICUZ010000232.1 GCA_025935595.1 Burkholderiales bacterium | reverse complement strand
GTCGATCGTCAGGTCGTCGCAGCCCGCGACGCACGGCTTCCCCATCCCGCGCGCCACGACCGCGGCGTGCGAGGTCATGCCGCCGTGCACGGTGAGGATCCCTTGCGCGGCGATCATCCCGTGGATGTCGTCCGGGGTCGTCTCCCAGCGGACGAGGATCACCGGCCCGTTCTTCGCGCGCTCGACGGCGGAGTCGGCGTCGAAGACGATCCTGCCGCTCGCCGCACCCGGCGAGGCGTTGAGCCCCGTTGCCGCCACCTCGAGCTGCGCCGACGGGTCGATCATCGGGTGGAGCAGCTGGTCGAGCTGGGCGGGATCGATGCGCGCCACCGCTTCTTCGCGCGTGATCAGCCCCTCGTCGACCATCGCAGCCGCCGCTTTCAACGCGGCTGCTGCCGTGCGCTTCGCCGCACGCGTCTGCAGGAGGTACAGCTTCCCGTCCTCGACGGTGAACTCGATGTCCTGCATGTCGCGGTAGTGCTCCTCGAGCCTGCGGACGTTCTCGACGAACTCGTCGAACGCCTCCGGCATCGCGTCTCGCATCGCCTCGAGCGGCTGCGGCGTGCGAATGCCCGCGACCACATCTTCGCCCTGCGCGTTCGCGAGGAACTCGCCGAAAACGCCCGACTCGCCGGTCGACGGGTCGCGCGTGAACGCGACGCCCGTGCCCGAGCGGTCGCCCTTGTTGCCGAAGACCATCTGGACGACGTTCACGGCGGTGCCGAGGTCGTCCGGGATGTCGTTCGCGCGGCGGTACACCTGCGCTCGCGGCGTGTCCCACGACTCGAACACCGCGCGCACGGCGTGCATCAGCTGCTCGCGCGCGTCGCCGGCGAAGTCACCCCCGGTTTCCTCGCGGTAGATCTCCTTGAACGTGCCGACCAGCCGCTCCAGGTCCTCGGCCGTCAGGTCGGTGTCCTGCTTCACGCCGCGCTCGCTCTTGAGATTCCCGAGCGCCGACTCGAAACGGTGTGGGTCGATCCCGTCGACCACCTCGCCGAACATCTGGATCAGCCGGCGGTACGAGTCGTACGCGAACCGCGGGTTGCCCGTGCGCGCCGCGAGCCCGGCGGTCGCCTCGTCGTTGAGGCCGAGGTTGAGGATCGTGTCCATCATCCCCGGCATCGAGATCGCGGCGCCCGACCGCACCGAGACGAGCAGCGGATCGTCGCTCGAGCCGAAGCGCTTGCCGATCGTCTCCTCGAGCCTGCGCACGTGCTCGTCGACTTCCTCCGCGAGCCCGGCCGGCAGCTCGCGCTCGGCCATGAACGCGCGACACGCGTCGGTGGTGATCGTGAACCCGGCAGGCACCGAGACGCCCATCCGCGTCATCTCCGCGAGCCCGACCCCCTTGCCGCCGAGCAGCTCGCGGCCGCCGGGCGCGTCCGCGTCGAAGTCGTAGACGTAGGTGTCCGGCATGGAGCGGGAGCCTACCGGCGTCGAGCGCGGAACTCCGCGACCCACGCGGCGACGCGCAGGCTGAACCAGAACGGCGTGAACACCCCGTAGAAGAGGACGAGCGCTGCGCCGAGCGCCGTGTACCACGTGGCCCACCGCCATTTCGGGACCGGAGGCTTCGGCTTCATGCAGTGGTCGACGCGTCGCGCCGCTCGGTGACGACGCGGATGATCCGGTGCGAGATCTCCTCGATCGACAGCTCGCTCACCTCGATCACGGGACAGCCGAGCCGCCGGTGGATCCGCTGGGCGTACTCGAGCTCGTCGTAGATCTCCTCCAGCTCGGCGTACTTGCGGTCGCCGCGCATCCAGCGGATCCGCTCGCCACGAATCTCCGACAGGCGGTGCGCGTCGATCGTCAGCCCGACGACCTTCGACTGGTCGATCGTGAACAGCTCTTTCGGCGGCTCGATGCCTTTCACGAGCGGCACGTTCGCGGCCTTGTAGCCGAGATAGCCGAGATAGATCGAAAGGGGTGTCTTCGACGTGCGCGACACGCCGACGAGGACGATATCCGCCTCGCGCAGTCCCGTTCCGACGCCGTCGTCGAACTTGACCGCGAACTCGATTGCCGACATGCGGCGGAAGTACGCGTCGTTCAGCGGCGGCCGTGCGCCGGGCGTCATCTTCGCAGCCTGCCCCGAGACCTTGGCGATCGCCTCGATCGGATGGCCGAGCAGGTCGCAGTAATGGAGCTTCGCGCGCCGGCAGAGTGCGCGCATCGACTCGCGCAACTCCGGATCCACGAGCGTGTAGACGACGACCGCCGCGCGACCTTTCATCCGGTCGACGGCCAGCTGGAGGTCGGCGATCGACTCGACCCGCGGATGGCGGATCTCCGAGAACTCCTGATCCGGGAACTGGGCTTCGAGCGCCTGCACCAGGCGCTGAGCGGTCTCTCCCGTCGCGTCGGAGACCATGTGCAGCTCGACCGCGGCCACCGGAGGAGCGTAGTCGGCGCTCAACCGAGCCGTGTACCGGCCTTGAAGTGGCGCAGTAGTCTGAGCCCATGGGTCTGGCGCATTGGGACGATGTCGAGGAGCGGCGCGCAGCGAAGGGCGAGATGGACGCCGTGTGGCAGATGCTCGGCCGTGCCGCCGGCACGAAGGGCGTGGGCGTCAACCGCGTTCGCGTCGCGCCCGGCAAGCTGCCGACGCCGCCGCATTCGCACGGCGCGTCCGAGGAGATCTACTTCGTCCTCTCCGGCTCGGGGCTCGCGTGGCAGGACGGCGACGTCCACGAGGTACGTCCACGCGACTGCATCATCCAGACCGCCGACCACTTCGAGCACACGTTCGTCGCAGGCCCTGAAGGGCTCGAGTTCCTCGTCTACGGCACGCGGCACCGAACCGAGCTGGCGTGGCTGCCCAGGTCGAAGGCGATTCGGACAGGCTGGCCGTGGGTGGAGGGCCGCGACGACGACCCCTGGGACGTCGAGGCCGCCGGCCCGCCGCTCGAGGTCGGCGAGCCGAAGCCGCGCCCCGAGAACATCCGCAACGTCGACGAGGTGGAGCTCGGGACGGATCGCAACCAGACGTGGGCGGCCTTCGAAGGCTCGGAGCAAGCGGGCTTCGCATGGGAGAAGCTCGCGCCAGAGAAGATGGGCTCGGTTCCGCACTGCCACTCGGCGGAGGAGGAGATCTTCGTCATCCTCGAGGGCTCGGTCACACTCCATCTCTGGCCGTCGCCGCGGCGGACCGACGCAGGCGCGCCGCGCGAGGAGCACGAGCTGCGTCCGGGTCACGTCGTCTCGCGTCCTCCCGGCACCGGCACCTCGCACCACTTCATCGCCGGCGACGAGGGCTGCACGATGCTCGTCTACGGGACGCGCGAGCCGAACGACATGGCGTACTACCCACGCTCGAACAAGATCGGCTGGCGCGGGCTCGGTGTCATCGGGCGCGTGGAGCACCTCGACTACTGGGACGGAGAGCCCAGGGAATAGGTACGTTCGGAGCGATGGAGCTCCAGGAATTCGAAGGCGCCGCCACGATCGAGAAGGTCGCGGCTCTGTGCCGGCGGCGCGCATTTGTGTTCCCGTCGTCCGACATCTACGGCGGCCTCGGCTCGTCGTTCGACTTCGGGCACTACGGGGTGCTGTTGAACGACAACGTCAAGAACGAGTGGCGGCGGTCGTTGATCCAGGAACGAGAGGACGTCGTCGGGCTCGACTCGGCGATCATCCTCAACCCGCAGGTCTGGGTCGCGTCAGGTCACGTCAGCACGTTCTCCGACCCCCTCGTCGACTGCCGGACGTGCAAGCTTCGCTTCCGCGCCGACCACCTCGGAGAGGCTCAGTGCGGGCGGCGCCCGTCGAAGCATCCCGGAGAGTTCTCCGAGTGCGATCTCACCGAGCCGCGCCAGTTCAACCTGATGTTCGAGACGCACGTCGGCCCGCTGGCCGGCGACGCATCACGCGCCTACCTCCGCCCGGAGACTGCGCAGGGCATCTTCGTCAACTTCAAGAACGTCATCTCGTCGATGCGTGTGAAGCCGCCGTTCGGGATCGCGCAGATCGGCAAGAGCTTTCGCAACGAGATCACGCCGGGCAACTTCCTGTTCCGGATGCGCGAGTTCGAGCAGATGGAGATGGAGTTCTTCGTGCCCCCGGCCGACGCAGCGCAGTGGCATGAGTACTGGATCGAGCAGCGTCTGAACTGGCATCTTCGGCTCGGCTTGCGAGCCTCGCATGTGCGCGTCCGCAAGCATGAAGGCGCGGAGCTGTCCCACTACTCGACGGCGACCTCCGACATCGAGTACCTGTACCCGATCGGGTGGCAGGAGCTCGAGGGTGTCGCGAACCGCGGCGACTACGACCTTCAGCAGCACATCGAGGCGTCGGGCACGAAGCTCGAATGGGTCGGGCAGGACGAGCGGTACGTGCCGTACGTGATCGAGCCCGCGATCAGCGTCGTGCGCTCGGTGCTCGCGTTCCTCTGCGACG
>JAICUZ010000228.1 GCA_025935595.1 Burkholderiales bacterium | reverse complement strand
CGACGCATCGCCTCGACGTGGCGGCGCAGCTCCTGCCAGCTGCCGTAGCCGTGGCGGGCGGCGAGGTCGCGCCGGGCCTCCGCCACGCTGACCCCCTCGACCGACGCGATGCCGTTCGCCCGGCCTTCGTAGTAGTCGAGGTCGAGGTGGAAAGGTTGCTCGAAGTTCGGCTCGAGGGTCATTTGGTAACTCCATCAGAAACGTTGACTTGCGAAATACTTGCGTCCGCAAGTACGTTCTTTCAGTCATGAACCTCGGACTCGTCACCTTCGCCGACCTCTATCCGGGCATCACGCCCGAGCAGCGCATGCAGAACCTGATCGAGGAGGCGCGGCTCGCGGACGAGCTCGGCCTCTCGGTGTTTGCCGTCGGCGAGCACCATCGCCCCGACTATCTGGTCAGCTCGCCGGCGACCGCGCTCGCGGCGATCGCTGCAGTCACGAAGCAGATCCGGCTCGCGAGCGCCGTCACGGTGCTGTCGTCGGACGACCCGGTGCGCGTCTTCCAGCAGTTCGCGCACGTCGACCTCATCTCGGGCGGCCGCGCGGAGATCATCGCCGGCCGTGGCTCGTTCATCGAGTCGTTCCCGCTGTTCGGTTACGACCTCCACGACTACGACGAGCTGTTCGAGGAGAAACTCGAGCTGCTGCTCGCGATCCGCGACCAGGAGCGCGTCACGTGGAACGGCAAGCATCGCGCGCCGCTCGAAGATGCGGGCGTCTGGCCCCGGCCCGTGCAGGAGCAGCTGCCGGTCTGGGTCGCGGTCGGCGGCTCGCCGGAATCCGTCGTGCGTGCCGGTCGGCTCGGCCTGCCGCTCGCCCTCGCCATCATCGGCGGCCAGACCGCACGGTTCGCTCCGTTCGTCGAGCTCTACCGCCGCGTGTGGAGCGAAGCCGGCCACGAAAGGCAGCCGCGCATCGCGATCAACACGCACGCGTTCGTCGCCGACTCGCGCAAAGACGCCGACCGCGCGTTCGCATCGGGCTATCTCGGCGTCATGAACCGCATCGGACGCGAGCGCGGCTGGCCGGCGTCCGGACGTGCGGAGTACGAAGCGCTCGCGGGTCCGGCCGGGCCGCTCGCGGTCGGCTCACCGGAAGACGTCGCCGCGCAGATCGTGCGCGTCCATGAGCTGTTCCGGCCGGAGCGGTATCTCGCGCACCTCAGCATCGGCGCCGTCGAGCACCGCGACGTGATGCGCGCCATCGAGCTCTTCGGCACGAAGGTCGCGCCACTCGTGCATGCTGCGGTGGCTGAACCCGTCGTCACGCCGGCAGCGTAAAGAGGGCACTGATCAGCTCGCCCGCCGCTGACGGCGCGGCTTGCGCGCGCGGCCTTGCACGCGTTCGACCGACGCGCGGAGCGCTTCCATCAGATCGGGCGCGGCCTCTGGCTCAGGCTCCGCCGCGCGATGCACCTCTTTGCCCTGCACCTTCGCGCGGACGACCTTGCGCAGCTCGGTCGTGTACGTGTCCTTGTACTTCTTCGGTTCCCACGTGCCGGAGAACGCCGAGATCAGGTCGAGCGCCATATCGAGCTCACGGCCCGACACGCTTGGCAGGCGACTCGGGATCACACCCGCAGGCGGGTCGACCTCGTCTGCGAAGTGCATCTGCTCCAGCGTCAGCGCTTTCCCGCGAACGCGCAGACACCCGAGGTACTGCCGGTTGCGCATCACGAACTTGCCGATGCCGGCGAGCCCCGATTTCTCCATCGCGCGCACGAGCAGCGCGTAGGTCTTCTCGCCGCCGTCGCCGGGTGCGACGAGATACGTGTGGGCGAAGAAGGTGGGGTCGATGTCGTCGTAGGGGACGAAGTCCTCGAGGTCGATGGTGTGCCGGCCCTCGACCTGCACCGCTTCGAAGTCATCGTCGGTGAGGTGGACGAGCTCGCCCTTCTTGTGCTCGAACGCCTTGACGATCTCGTCGTTCGAGACCGGTTTGTCCTCGAGCCTGCAGATCTTCTGGTAGCCGATCGGGCCGTCGTCGGTCTCGTGGACGAGGTGGAACTGAAGCTTGTGCTCGTGCACCGCGCTGTAGATGCGGACGGGCACGTTGACCAGCCCGAAGGTGATCGAGCCCGACCAGAGAGAGCGGGGAGGCATGTTGTGTGCCTTTCCGCGCAGGGCCGCACGAAAAACGTTCGGAGGTTAGGAGCCGCGCCTGCGGGTAGGCGACTCGCAAAGGAATTCCACCCGAAGGAGGGGCGATGGGGCTCGACGACATGTTGAAGGATCAGATTCGGAACCGCGCACCGGAGCTGAAGAAGAAGCTCGTCGACGAGTTCGGCGAGCTGACTCACAAGGACATGGACGAAGTCGGCGACGATCCCGACGAGATCGTGGACAAGATCCACAAGAAGACCGGCCAGCCGCGCGAGCAGGTCGAGCAGCGCGTGCGCCAGCACGCCCAAAGTCTGAGCTGACGGCGGACGCGGGCGGAGCGGAATGCCGCTCCGCCCGCCCGATCTCGTGCGAGCTAGCCGGTTACGGCGTTCGGGGACTTGCGGTAGCTGTAGCCGCCCTGCTGGATCGTCGTGAGGCCGAGGAAGATCGCGGCGAGGCCGACGACGAGGTGAGGGACCCACACATTGGCCGAGTTGTCGGCGAAGCCGAACAGCCACGGCGATGCGGCGAGGAGCGCGCCGGCAGCGACGTCGATCAGGTTGTGCACTGCCATCGGCGCGACCTTCCAGAGGCCGAGCTCGTAGTTCGTGAACAGGCTGTAGGCGATCAGCCCGATGCCGAGCACGATCGGGACGACCGTCGCGGCGGTGTGGTCGGAGAACTGGAAGATCCACGGCGCCGCGATCAGCGCCACACCGACGATGTAGTCGAGTGGTGCGTGGAACTTGGTCGGGATGAAGCGCATGACACTCCTTTGAGGCGAAGAGACGCTGGCTTTGGTGCAGCGTTCATTCGCCCCGGAGTGCGTTTCGGTTGGGTCCGGCTCAGCTCAGTCGGAACGGTCGTTGAGCTCGAGGAGATCGAGTAGGCCGCCGATCTGCCGCCCGCCCTGCGCCTCGTGGCGGAGCATGTCGGAGCCACGATCGATGACGTAGCGGTTGCGGCGACCGCGGCGCTCACGCGTGACGAAGCCCGCGTCGACGAGGTCGGAGAGGATTCGCTGGGCCGAGCCGACGGTGATGCCGAGGTCGTCGGCGATGTCGCGCAGGCGCAGATCGGGATCGCGGGAGATCGCGAGCAGCACCTGGGTGTGGTTGGTCACGAACTGCCAACCACGACTACCCGGAGTTTCTCTTGACTGCTGCTCGCTCATTAGTTACGATAGATCAGTAACGATCTAACGAAGTCTTTTAATCGGCTATGACAGTTCGTAGATTAGCAGACTCCGACCGCGGATACGAGCCGCTCCGCATCCGGCTCCACGACGAGCGCCACGCGCGCGCACTCGAGAGCCAGCTCGCCGCGCTCGCGCCGCTCGAGTTGGAGCAGCGCGACGGAGGCTGGGAGGTCACCGTCGGCGGGTTCCTGGGGGACAAGCTCGTTGTCTCCGTGCTGAACGCGGTGAGCAATGCGCTCGCCGGCGATACAACCGCGACCGCTCTGGTGTATCTCAACGGGCGCGAATACCAACTCCAAGGCGAATAGCGCCGGACGAGACGACGGAGGCCCGCGCGAACGCGGAGCCTCCGTCGCTCTCTCCGGCAGGAGGGTCCGCCGGCGAGCCTGTCAGCGCACGCTCGCCGGGACGACGACCGTGACGGTGCGCGTCTCGACGGTCGGGCGCCCGTTGGTCTGAAGGGTGATCTTGAACGTTGCTTTCCCGGTTGCCGGCGCGGTCTTGAGCGAGCGCGCGACGAGCGGCACGGTGATCACGTTCGTCTTCCCTGCCTTGAGCTTCAGTCCGGCCGCCGTCCCCGAGATGCCGGGACCGGTGAGGGTTGCGGTCGCGCCGATCACGGCCGGGCACGCGACGCCGCGCAGTGCGTACGCGACCCGTACGGCAGGTCCCTTCGACACGGTGAGCCGTCCCAGGATCGCGGCCGTCGCGGGCTTCGACCGGTTCTCCGCGAAGTGGACGATCGGCCCGTTGAGCTGCGTGACGTAGATGTCGCCGTTCTTCGCGACCGCGATGTCCTGGGCCTGAAGGTCAGGATAGGTCGCCGTCGCCAGCCGCTTCCCGGTCGGGGAGTACTTCGCGATTCCCCGGTTGAAGAAGTCGGATGCCCAGACATTGCAGTCGAGGTCGACGCCGATCGAGCTCTGGACCGTCAACGGGAAGATCCCGAGTGACTTCCCGTCCTTCGTGAAGTGCCGCACCTTCGAGTCGCCCGCGTTCGACGCTGCGGTCGCGAGGAACACGGTCCCGTCGGGAGACACCTCGATGTCCTGCGGCGAGAAGTTGCCCGCTCCGAGGAGATCGGTTGTCGAGTCGTTACCGCCGGAGAAGACCCGGAACCCTGCACGTTCGCCGCCCTCGGATGCGACGTACACGTTT
>JAICUZ010000059.1 GCA_025935595.1 Burkholderiales bacterium | reverse complement strand
TGGTTCGCGACCGCGCGCTGCACGCTCTGGCGGATCCACCCCGTGGCGTAGGTCGAGAACTTGGACCCGCGCCGCCAGTCGAACTTCTCGACTGCGCGGTTCAGCCCGAGCGTTCCCTCCTGGATCAGGTCGAGGAACGGAACTCCGAGCCCGCGGTAGCCCTTCGCAATCGAGACGACGAGCCGGAGGTTCGACTCGATCATGCGGCGCTTCGCGCGCAGATCGCCGCGCTCGATCGCCTTCGCAAGAACGACCTCCTCGTGCGCGGTGAGCAGCTTGTGCTTGCCGACGTCGGCCAGGAAGAGCTGCAGGCTGTCGCCCGCGCCCGACGGCGTGTCGGCCTCGTAGATCACCGGCTCGGCCTGCGCCTTCGTGTTCTTCTCCTCGACGACGGGTTCGCGCACTTCGAGCCCGACGCGCTCGAGCTCGCGCACCACCTCCTGGACGTCCGGGTCGCCGAGGTCGTTCTCGACCGCGAACGCCTCCAGCTCGGCCGGTTCGATCCAGCCGCGCTCCTCACCGGCCGCGATCAACGCGACGGCGCTCTCGGTCTCAAGCAATTCGGTCAGCTGGCTCTGGGTCAAATCTGAATCGATGTCCTTTCGTTTCTCCGAGCGGCGCCGCAGACCTGCCTGCAGCGGCGCAGGGTACCCGCCCATCCGAACGCGCGGCGCTATGGGCCCATTCCTCCCCCGACCTCCTGATTATGGACGGTTTCGGGTCGGAAATGTTGTACAGGGGTGTTGCGGCTCCGTTACGACGTCCGCTTCGTGCGCTTCTTCGCGGGGCCGCGTTCCCGGCGCTCCTGGATCAAGGTGTAGGCGCGCTCGGGGGTGATCGTGTCCACCGTGTCCCCCGCCCGGAGGGACGCGTTCGTCTCGCCGTCCGTCACGTAGGGGCCGAAGCGGCCGTCCTTGAGCACGACCGGCTTGCCGCTGACCGGGTCGTCGCCCAGCTCGCGGAGCGGCGGAGCGGCTGCCCGTCGTCCGCGCTGGCGGGGCTCGGCGAGCTTCGCGAGGGCCTCCTCGAGCGTGATCGTGAAGAGCTGATCCTCGCTGTCCAGCGACCGCGACTCCTTGCCCTTCTTCACGTACGGCCCGTACCGCCCGTTCGCGGCGACGACCTCCTCGCCCTCGGATTCGCCCAGCGGTCGTGGGAGCGTCAGGAGACGGAGCGCGTCCTCGAGCGTCACGGTCTCCGGTGACATCGAAGAGAACAGTGAGGCGGTACGCGGCTTCTCGTCGCCGTCGGCGACCTCGGTCACGTACGGGCCGTACCGGCCCGCCTTGACGATGATCGTGCGGCCGGTCTCTGGATCGACCCCGAGCTCCTGGTCATGCTGCCCCTGCGCGAGCAGCTCCTCGGCGCGCTCCGGCTTCAACTCGTCGGGCGCGATGTCGGGGGGAAGCGTCTGACGATCCTCACCACGTTCGAGATACGGCCCGTACTTGCCGACGCGCACGACGATGTCCGTGCCCGGCAGCTCGACCGTGTTGACCTCCCGCGCGTCGATCTCGGCGAGGCGCCCTTCGACGAGCTCCTTCAGCCCCGCGTCGCCGTCGGCCCCGAAGTAGAACCGTCGCAGCCACTCGTCGCGCTTTTCCTCACCGGACGCGATCTCGTCGAGATCGTCCTCGAGGCGCGCGGTGAACTCGTAGTCGACGAGGCGCGCGAAGTGCTTCTCGAGCAGGTTGACCACCGCGAACGCGAGAAACTCAGGCACGAGCGCCTGCCCCTGCTTCCGCACGTAGCCGCGGTCGAGGATCGTGCCCATGATCGCGGCGTACGTCGACGGCCGGCCGATCCCACGCTCCTCGAGCGCCTTCACGAGCGTCGCCTCGGTGTAGCGCGACGGCGGCGAGGTCGAGTGGCCGTCCGGGTCGAGCCGCGAGGCGTCGAGCGAATCGCCTTCGGCCAGCTTCGGCAGGAGCCGCTCCTCGTCGTCCGTCACAGGCTCGTCGCGTCCTTCCTCGTACGCGAGCAGGAAGCCACGGAACGTGATCACGGTGCCGGCCGCCGCGAACTCGGCGGTGCGCCCGTCGCTTGCGGCGCCGGTGATGCGAACCGAGACGGTCTGGCCGCGCGCGTCCGCCATCTGTGACGCGACGGTTCGCTTCCAGATCAGGTCGTAGACGCTGAGCTCGTCGGCCGACAGCTCGCGGCGCACCGCGTCCGGCGTGCGGAACTTGTCGCCGGCAGGGCGGATCGCCTCGTGCGCCTCCTGCGCGTTCTTGACCTTGCGCGTGTACTGGCGAGGCTCGGCCGGGACCGTCTCCGCGCCGTACAGCTCGCGCGCCTGGTCGCGGGCCGCCGCGAGCGCCGACTCGGACAGCGTCGTCGAGTCGGTGCGCATGTAGGTGATGTAGCCGTTCTCGTAGAGGCGCTGGGCGACGCGCATCGTCTGCTGCGAGCTGAGCCGAAGCTTGCGGCTCGCCTCCTGCTGAAGCGTCGACGTCATGAACGGCGGCGCGGGCCGGCGCGTGTACGGCTTCTCCTCGACCGACGAGACGGTGAACGACGAGCCGTCGAGCGCGGTCGCGAGAGCGCGCGCGTCGTCCTCTCCGAGCTGAACCGCGTCGGCGGTGCGGAGCGTTCCCTGCTGGTCGAAGTCGCGGCCCTGCGCAACGCGACGTCCGTCGACGGCAGAGAGACGCGCGTCGAACGCACCCGGCTCGAACGTCGCGACGATGTCCCAGTAGCCCGCGGCGACGAAGCGCATCCGCTCGCGCTCGCGCTCGACGACGAGCCGCGTCGCGACCGACTGCACACGGCCGGCAGAGAGTCCTTGCATGATCTTCCGCCAGAGGACCGGCGAGACCTCGTAGCCGTAGAGGCGGTCGAGAATGCGCCGCGTCTCCTGCGCATCGACGAGGTCGTCGTCGATGTCGCGGGTCTCGGTGAGCGCGCGCTCGATCGCGGGGCGCGTGATCTCGTGAAACACCATCCGCCGCACCGGCACCTTCGGCTGCAGCACCTCGCGAAGATGCCACGCGATCGCCTCGCCTTCGCGGTCTTCGTCCGTCGCGAGCAGGAGCTCGTCAGCGTTCTTCAGCTTCGCCTTGAGGTCGGAGACGACTTTCTTCTTGCGCGAGTCGACGACGTAGAGCGGCTGGAAGCCGTTGTCGACGTCGACTCCGAGACGCGACCAGGACTCGGCCTTGTACTTCGCCGGGATCTCGGCGGCGTTGTGCGGCAGGTCACGAACGTGGCCGATCGAGGATTCGACCACGAACTCCTTGCCCAGATATCCAGCAATGGTCTTCGCCTTTGCGGGAGATTCGACGATCACCAGCTTCATTTCGCGCGCCAGCCTAGCTACCGGACCGAGATTCGCGATACTCGCCACCCGTGCCTCGTCCTCCCCGGCCATCTGTGGTGTACTCGGCGATCGCGCTCGTTTCCTGGCCGATCGTGCGAATCGTCTTCCGGTACCGCGCCTTCGGCCGGGCCAATCTGCCCGCCGACGGCGGGTACGTGATCGCCGCCGGCCATGTCTCGAATCTCGACCCATGGCCGCTCGCCCTCGACCTGTGGCCGCGGCGCTTCCTCCGCTTCATGGCGAAGTCGGAGCTTTTCTGGTTCCCGCTGGGCCCGATCATCAGCGCGTGCGGTGCGTTCAAGGTGCGCCGCGGCCGCGCCGACCGCGAGGCGATCGACACGGCCGTGCGGCTCGCGCGTGACGGCCACGTGATCGCGATGTTCCCCGAGGGCACGCGACGCCGGAAAGGACTGCGCAAGACGCGCGAGGCGCACGCGCACTCCGGTGCGGCGCGGATCGCGATCGACGCCGGCGTCCCCCTCGTCCCGGCGGGGATCCGCGGGACGAACGGGTTGCGCCGCTTCGAGCGTTGGCGCGTGCGGTACGGCGCTCCGGTGGAGGTGTCGGACGACGCCGCCGAGACGACCGAGCGGCTGATGGCGGCGATCCATGCGCTCGAGGCGTCGCTGTGAGGGAAGGGTTGCTGCTCGCGATCGACGGTGACTCGCTCGCGCACCGGGCATACCACGCGCTCCCGAAATCGATCAGATTCAACGCGCTCGTCGGGTTCGCGAACTTCCTGATGCGACTGTGGGAAGCGGAGCAGCCCGAGTCGGTGCTGGTCGCGTGGGACTCGCTCGAGACGCCGACCTACCGGCACAAGGCGCTTCCCGCGTATCAATCGGGCCGCGAGTTCGAGCCTTCGATCTTGCAGCAGCTCGGGATGCTGCCGGCCCTGGTCGAGTCGTTCGGGTTCGCGGTCGCGAAGGCCGGCGGCTACGAGGCGGACGACTTCCTCGCCGCCGCTTCGCGCACCTGGACCGGGCCGGTCCTCGTTGCAACGTCAGATCGCGATGCCTTCCAGCTCGTCAATGACCACGTGACGATCCTGCAGCCGGTCAAAGGCGTGAGCGAGCTCGCGCGCATCGGCGTTCCGGAGGTGCTCGAGCGCTACGGCGTCGAGCCCGAGCAGGTGCCGGACTTCATCGCCCTGCGCGGCGACCCGTCGGACAAGATCCCCGGCGCGCCCGGTGTCGGCCCGAAGAAGGCAGCAGACGTGCTCCGCCAACACGGCTCCCTTGCGCAGGCGCTCGCCGACGGTCGCTTCCCGCAGATCGCCGACGACCTCCTCCTCTACCGCGACATCGCGACCATGGACGCCGCTGCACCGCTGCCGAAGCTCCAGGCGACGCCGCCGGACTGGAAGCGCGCCGCCGCACACGCGTCCGAGCTCGGGCTGGGCAACCTCGCGGGCCGTCTAGAGTCGCTCCGATGAACGACTGGCTCGAACGCGTCACGAAGGAGCTCGGCGTCGATGCGGAGCTGACGGACGACGACGCGGACGCGCTGCTGAAAATCGCGCGCATCGCAGCGCACACGAGCGACGACCGCCGGACCGCTCCGCTGCTCACCTACCTCGTCGGGCGCAGCGGCGCCTCGCCGCAGCGGATCCTCGAGGATTTGCAACGGAGCTCATAAGCCACCCGTCGTTCGTCCGCCTTCACCCGACGGGCGGCCATCCGGAGTCGCAGCAGCGCATCGCAGTGCTGCATCAGCGATTCCCGTTCGTCGAGTGCGGCTCCGCGACGGAAGCGGACATCCTTCGCTGCCACGCGCCCGAGCTCCTCGAGCAGGTGAGGACGACACGCGGCTTCATCGACGGTGACACGCTCTGCACTGAGACGACCTTCGAGGCGGCGCTGCTTGCCGCCGGCGCCGCGATTGAGGCGGCGCGCACCGGCGGGTTCGCCCTCGCGCGGCCGCCCGGCCATCACGCCGAGCGTCACCGCGCGATGGGGTTCTGCCTCTTCGACTCGATCGCGATCGCGGCCCGGTGGGCGCAGGCGGAGCTCGACGTCGGGCGCGTCGCGATCGTCGACTGGGACGTACATCACGGAAACGGGACGCAGCACATCGTCGCCGACGACGAGTCGATCCTGTTCGTCTCGCTGCACCAGTGGCCGTTCTATCCCGGCACGGGCGGGCCTGACGAGCAAGGCCCGACGCTGGTCAACCTGCCGCTCCGCGCAGGCACGGGAGACGAGGGGTACCTCGAGGCATGGCGGACCGTCGAGACGGCAGTCGCGAAGTTCGAGCCGGACCTGCTGCTCGTGTCGGCGGGCTTCGACGCGCACGCCGAGGATCCGCTCGCGGACATGTACGTGTCGACCGACACATTTCGCGAATTCGCGCAGCGTGCGTCGCAGCTCGCGCCGCGTGTCGGGGCCGTACTCGAAGGCGGCTACAACGTGCGCACGCTGCCGGAGCTCGTCGAGGCGGCTCTCGACGGCTTCTCATCGAACTGATCGCTTAGGGTTTCGAAGTGCGGGTCCTGTGGGTCAAGGCGCCTCTGCTCCTGCGCCGGCACCCACCGGTCTTGGCCGCGGTCGTGCTCTCGACTGCACTCGCGACGCTCGCGGCGTCGGCGGTGCCGCTCGTGCGTGCGGGCGTCGAGAGCGAGTCGCTGAACGCGCAGCTGCGTTCGATGTCGCCGCTCGCCGCCGGTTTCGAGCTACGCGTCCAGGAGGGTCGGATAGGCGGCGACGGGTCGCGCCGCGCGGCGGCGACCCGCCTCGGCCGCTCGGTTCGATTCCTCGGCCGTCCGGTGCTCTCGTCGCTCATCCCGACGGAGGGCATCCAGGTCTCCGGCTCGGACGCACCGGGCTTCGCCGTCAAAGTGCTCTCACGCACCGGAGCGATCGCGCACGTGAAGCACGTCGCATCCGTTGCGAAGCCGGGCGTCTGGATCGCCGACTCGATGGCGACGGTGACGCACCTCCGGCCGGGCGACACGCTCCGGCTGACGATCCAGGCACTCGTCGGCACGCCGCGGATCGTCCGCCTGCCGGTCGCGGGGATCTACCGCTCCCTCGAGGGTGACCGCGACAATCCGTACTGGGCGAACTGGCAGCAGGACATCCGCAACCTCGGACCAGACCCGTCGGTGCCGCCGCCGTTCGTCCTGATGGACGAGGCGACGCTGCAACGCGTCGCGCGGACGCTGTTTCCCGTCGTCGAGAACCGCTTCGAGTTCCCGGTCGATCCGCACGGTCTCTCGTTCGCGGACGCGCAACGGCTCGAGCACCGCTTCCGCGAGCTCGGCAGGCAGGTCGTCACGCGCTCCGATCTCGGCTGCCGTCCACGTGTCTGCCAGACCAGCTCGTCGCTGAGCGCAGCGCTCACCGTTGCGTCGACCGACGTGGCATCGGTGGCGCCGACGATCTCGCTGCTCTCGGCGATCGGGCTCGTGATCGCGTTCGGCCTATGCGTCGCAGCGGGCCTTTTCCTCGTGCGGCGTCGCACGGACGAGGCACACGTGCTCTTCGTGCGAGGCGAGGCCGCAAGCGTCTTCGCCTCACGCACCGCGCTCGAGGCACTGCTCCCTGCACTCGTCGGCCTCGGCGCGGGTCTGGGCGTCGCAGTGGTCGCGTTGCGCGCACTCGCGCCGGCGGGGACCGTGACCGGGGAGACGGTCGGTGCCGGAGCAGTGCGCGCGGCAGCTGCCACAGCGGTTGGGATCATCTGCATCGCCGTCGGGGCCGCCGTCGCGTTCCCGCGGCGTACCGGTGCGCACGAGCGGCGACGCCACGTCACACGTATCCCGTGGGAGGTGGTTCCGCTTGCCGCCGCCGGCGTGCTGCTCGGACTCGTCGTCGCCGGGCATGGAGTCGCCCGCGACGCCGGCGGTGGAAGCCACCCGAGGCTCGCCGTCTTCCTCGTTCCGGTGTTCGCCTCCGTCGGCAGCGCGGGCCTGGCCGTCCGGCTGCTCCGCCGCGCGCTCGCACATCGCGGCGGCGAAGCGCCACCCGAGGTCTTCCTCGCCCTCCGTCGCATCGCCGCGACACGCGGCCTCTTCGCCGCGGTCGTCGTCGCAGCGGCAACGTCGTTCGGCACGTTTGCCTACGCAGCGACGCTCTCGAGCTCACTGCAACGAAGCGTCGCGGAGAAGGCGTTTGTCGCAAACGGGAGCGATGTCCAGGGGGTCGTCGACCCGCTCGTGCGCGTCCTCAAGCCGTTCCGGTTCCCGGTCGCCGTCGTCCAGATCGACGACTCGTACACGGTGTTCCCGTCGGGCGAACGGGTCGACGTGATCGCAGGCGATCCGCGCGCGCTCGAGCGAACGATCCGCTGGGGGGACGGCTGGAGCGACGACCCGCGAAAGCTGTTGCCGAAGGTCGCGCGCTACCGAGGGCCGGAGCTTGCGGCGATCGCGACACCCGGCTCACCGAAGGCGGACGCGATCCTCACGCAAGGCGCCCGGATCCCGATCCACGTCGTCGGACATGCTCCTCTGCCCGGTTCCAGTGCAGGGCGACCCGCGCTGCTCGTATCGCGTGCGGCGCTGCATCGCGCCGCACGCGACGCGAAGATCCTCGACCCGCCCCCGCTTGCGACGGGGTATCTCTGGGCGAAGGGCGACCCGCACACGATCCTGCCGGTGCTCGACACCTCGGCGCTCGCTCCCGCGTACCTGACGACGCTCTCACACATCTACGACGACGCGTCGGTCGGCGCAGCGAAGCGCAGCTACCGATACGTCAAGGTGATCGGAGGGGCGGCCGCGGTGCTGGCGCTCATGGCGCTGCTCCTCTATCTGCAGGCGAGGCAGAGAGCACAGCTGATCGCGTCCGCGCTCGTCGCACGCATGGGGCTGAGCCGCAGCCGCGACGCGGCTGCGCTCGCACTCGAAGCCGGCGGCATCGTCCTGCTCGCCGGTGTGGTCGGCGCAGCCGTCGCGACCGCCGCCGCATCGCCGATCGCACGTCACGTCGACGCGCTTCCGGTCTACGCACCGTCACCGGTGCTGATCGTGCCGTGGACGACGCTCGCCCTCGGCTTGACGGCCGCGGTCGCCGCAGGTGCGCTCCTCGGTGCGCTCGCGGTCGCGATCGCGGCCCGGTCCGACGTCGCGGAGGCGCTCCGTGTCGCATGACGGAGTGCGGTTCTCCGGCGTACAGCGGAGCTACCGCTCCGCCGCGGGATCGGTGGAAGCTCTCCATGCCGTCGACGGCGCGTTCCCACCGGGCGCAGTCGGCGCGCTCGTCGGGCCGTCGGGCTCCGGCAAATCTACGCTGCTCCGCATCCTCGGCGGCATCGATGCGGCCGACGCAGGCGAGATCACGATCGACGGGGTCGAAATACGTCCCCTGCGCGGTGCGGCGCTCCGCCGGTTCCGGCGGGAGACCGTCGCGTTCCTCGCGCAACGCGCGGCTGCGAACCTGGTTCCGCAGCTCACGCTGCGCGAACAGCTCGGCGCCCGAGGCCTCGAGCACGCGGAACGACTCGGCCTCGCGCATCGTCTCGACGCAGTCGCGAGCGCGCTGTCCGGCGGCGAGCAGGCACGGGCCGCGCTCGCCGTCGGACTGTCGCGCGAGACGCCGGTCATCCTGCTCGACGAGCCAACCGCCGAGCTCGACCGGGCAGCGTCCGCGCTCGCGGTCGCCGAGCTACGCGCCGCGGCCGCGGCTGGACGGACCGTCGTCGTCGCCACACACGACGCGGAGCTCGTCGAGCTGGCGGACACGAGGCTCGAGCTGACCCTGCCGACGATCCCGGTGCCGCACCACCCGCATGTGCGTGCGGCGCGCGACGAGCCGGTTGTCGTGCTCGAGGGGGTGACGAAGAGATACGCGCGCGCCGCTGTCGTGGACGGCGCATCGCTCGACGTGCGCGCGGGAGAGCTCGCAGTCCTCCTCGGCAGGTCGGGGTCGGGCAAGTCGACGCTGCTGATGGCTGCAGGCGACTGGTTGAAGCCCGACGAGGGAACCGTGCGCACGCCCGGCCTGCGGTGGCACGAGACCGCGCACCTCGCGCAGCGGTTCGGCCTCCTGCCGGAGTTGAGCGTCGCCGAGAACGTCGGCCTACCGCTTCGGCTGCGTGGCTCGGACGACCACGCGCGTGTCGCCGACATCCTGGCGAGGCTCGGCCTTGCCGAGCTCGGCGATCGGCTGCCCACGGAGACGTCGGTCGGCCAGCAGCAGCGCACGGCGCTCGCACGCGCGCTCGTCGACAACCCGGCGGCGTTGCTCGCCGACGAGCCGACCTCTCACCAGGACGCGGCCTCGGCGGCGCTCGTGTGGGGAGCGCTCGACGCGGCGTGCGCCGACGGCACCGCGTGCCTCGTCGCCACGCACGACGAGTCTGCGGCAGTCCATGCAGACCGTGTGTGGAGGATCGAGGACGGGCGGATCGACCGCTGATCGCACGCGAGCCGCAGACGTCGTCTGCGGCTCGCGTGAAGCAGGGTCGCCGAGGTGTGGCTCAGCCGCGGAACGGCAGGTACAGCGTCTTCAGCAACCCTTGCGGCTGAAGCACACGGACGCGAAGCGCATAACGCTCCCCGTGGTGCAGCCTCGACCGCGGGACGCGCAGCTGGAGGGCCGTGCGTCCGTTCGCGAGCGGGCCGGTCACGAGCGTCTTGCGCCAGTAGCCGGTCTTGACGCCCGCAACCTTGCTCCGAGCGAGGATCGGGACCCTGACGTGGGTGCCGCGTCTCGCGACGACGGAGATCCGGAGGCTCTTGGCATTCGTCAGGTAGATCGCGGAGCTCACGAGCCGCACGTGCGCGGTCGGCCGGACGATCGTCGCGTTGGCCAGGAAGCGCGAGCTTCCGTCCTTCTTGTGGCCGTTCGCGTTGCCGTTCCCGTTGCCCTGGTTGCCGTCACGGCCGTTGCCGGAGCTCGAGGTGGTGGTCGGCGGCGTGGTCGTCGTCGGCGGGCTCGCAGTCGTGGTGGGAGCCGTCGTCGTCGTAGCCGTGGTCGTCGTGGCTGTGGTCGTCGTCGGCGCGGTCGTGGTGGTCTGGGTCGTCGTCGTCGGCACCGTTCCGCCCGGGGTGCTCGGCCAGGTGCCGGCCGGGAAGTCGGCGATCACGTCCGCATAGCTGCTGCCGCGGCGCGTGCCATCGTCGTAGATGACGGCCGTGTTGGACTGCGCGTTGCGGTAGTAGCCCTGCTTCATGTACACGCCCTGCCCGCTGTAGAGCGTCGGGCAGTACGTGCGCGGGACGACGAGCTTCCCGTTCTCGAAGATCTCGAAGAAGCCGACGGACGGGTTCGCCGACCACTTGACGTGGAAGACGAAGTCGTACCAGACGCCGTTCTGCTTGTTCGTGTCGAGCGTTGCTCTGCAAGAGGTCGGGTTGTTGAAGTCGCCGCCCCACGAGAGGAACATGATCGAGTTCTGCACGACGTCGAACTGCATCGCCTGCCCGGTGCTCCCGGTCTGGTGGAACTGCGTGAAGGCGTTCCACATCGAAGAGTTGGAGGTGAAGCCGGGCGCGAACATCGTCGACCACGCGTACCAGTTCTCGTGCCCGTCGTACCCGTCGGTCAGCGCCTGGCTCGTGAGCGCCTCCGTGCGCTCGCCGGTCCCCGAGCCGACGACGTTGTTGTCGCCGGGGTCGACCTCGTAGCGGGCGGCGTAGCGGCCCTGGCGGTTCGGGCTCGAGACGATCGTCGCGCGACCGTCGACCTTCTGCTGGACGCCGAGGGTCCATTGCGAGAAGTTCCCGGACTCGTAGTCGCCGCGCCAGGTGACGGACGCGGAAGCTCTGGCGAGGCCAAGGGCAGAAGCGATGCCGAGCGCGAGCATGACGCTCAGGCCGGAAAAGGCAAGCGGCTTGCGTTGCGAAGCAAGTGCACGGACGAGGCGA
>JAICUZ010000130.1 GCA_025935595.1 Burkholderiales bacterium | reverse complement strand
GTTGTCGACCGCCCAGATCACGCCCGGCGCGGCCGCGAGACTGAAGACGCGGGCGCCGACGGTGACGCGCGCGAGCACCTTGCCGCTCGCCGGATCGACGCGAATCAGATCGCCGCTCCCGACCCCGCCGACCCAGACGCTGCCGCCGCCGGTCGCGAGGCCGAACGTCGGGCTCCCGATCTGCGTCGTCGCCGCGGGCCCGGCGAAGAACGTCAGCAGCGCCGCCGCAAGTAGCTTCATTTCAAGCTATGCGACGGCGCTGCTCTCGATTGGTTAGGTCGGCGGCCGCGAGTCGACGAGGATCGCGGCAAGCAAGAGGACGGCCATCCCGACCATGCTCTCGCCGGCGAGGCTCCGCCCGATCCGACCGAGGAAGCCCGTGTCGGCGCGTTCGAGCGCCGGCGCGACGACGAAGTGGTGGAACGCCCCCCACAGGAGTGCGAACGAGACCAGGCCGATCTTCACGAGGAGGACACGGCCGTAGCCGGTCGCCCAGAGGTCGCTCACGTGCGGCAGCCGGACGATCGCGAGGTAGACGCCTGCTCCGAGCACGACGGCGATCAGCACCGTCGCGAGGCGTGAAAAGCGCATGAAGGCGGCCTTGCGCAGGTCCGGCGCGCCGGTCCAGAGCAGGAGGGCCATCGTCGCGAGCGCGCCGATCCAGAGCGACGCGGCGGAGAGATGGAGCCAGTCCGCGATCTCGGTCTTCCACGACGAGCCGGGATCGACCGCGTCGTGCCCCGAGAGCGACAGCCCGCCGGCGAACACGACCGCCAGCAACAACGCAGGCACGAGCGGCTCGACACGGTCGAGCAGCCACGAGAGGTAGACGAGCGCGAGCACGAGCGCGAAGACGAGCGTCATCGTCACGAAGGCGAAACCGAACCGCGTCTTTGCCATCGGCGAGAGGTCGCCGTACAGGAATCTCCCGAACGGCAGCTGGAGCGCGTCCTCCGCGCGCAGTGAGAACGCGACGATGCCCGCATGGATCGTGACGAGGGCGCCGATGCCTGCCGCAACCGCGATCCTTCGCTCGAGCGGACGCGGCACGCGAAGCCCACGGAGCACGATCAGCCGCAGGCCGAGCGCACCGATCGTCAGCGCGAGCCCGAGGAACCAGACCCAGCGCACGACGTGCTCCTTCGCCGTCGGCCCCCCGGCGCCGTACGCGTTCTCGACCGCGGGCGCCGGGACTTGCACACCGAACGTCCAGACGCCGGAGACGACGTGCGAGTCGGCCGAGATCGCCTGCCATCGCACGGTGTACGCGCCGAGCTTCAGGTGGCGCACGGCCGCGACCACCTCGGTGCCGTTTGCACGCGCGGGCCGGGCGAAGTTCTTGCCGACGCCGTTCAGCACGCGGATCGAGCCCGGGAGCACTTTGACCTGCTGGTCGAACTGGAGGCGGATCACCGACGGCGCCTGCTTGAGCTCTGACCGGAACGACGGGGTTGTCGAGCGAAGCGTGGCGTGTGCCGACGCGACCGCCGGGAACACGAGCGCGGAGAGGGCGACGAGTATGAGGCGTCTCATCGGTGCTGTTGTCCTGCGAGCGGAGAGAGGTGACCGAAGATCGGCGCCACGTCGCGGTCCGCGAAGAGCTGGATCGAGACGACGACGATCACGGCCGCGAACGCCGCCTGGAACGCGGCCGACCTCGGCCGGAACGCGAGCGCGAGGGGCGCGAGCGCACCGACGATGAACGTCCAGCCGATCAGGTGATGGAGGAACGCGGAGCGTGCGAAGAGCCACGGGTTCTGCTCGTGGACGATGAACGCGATCCCGGTGATGACGAACGCGAGCGGCCACGTCAGCCGCCACAGAGGGGAGTGGAGGCGGCCGTGGACGAGCCCGAGCTCGGCGGCGCCGGCGAGCATGAGCCCGTCGGCCCACGAGCCGTGCGCGTACATGTGGATCGCCGAGTTGGTGAAGAACGCCATCACCGGCCACAAGAAGAGGCCGAGGACAAACGTGAGCGCAGGCCACAGGTACTTCCGCCAGTGGCGCATGTGCCAGACCTCGCGTCCGGCGAGCGCCTCCGCGAACAGGCAGAGCCCGACGAAGAGGATCCCGACGGCGAAGAGCCAGTGGACCATCTCAGCGGGTGGTTGCACGGTGCCTCTCCAGGTCGGCGAGTAGCGGCCGGGCGACGACGAGCGTGAAGACGATGCCGGCGGCGACGACGTACAGCGGCGGCTCGACGACGAGCCACCAGAAACCCTGCCCGCGGGGATGCAGCAACGTGATGCGGTGCGGCTGCAGGATCGCCCAGACGAGCCCGGCCGCCGCGACGAGCGGCCCGAGCAGCGAGATCGCGTGCGCACGAATGTCGTGCTGCTGCGCAGCTTCGGTGACGAATGTGGTGTTCATGATCCTCCTCCCGTTCGATGCGACTACGCGTCGCCCACGGGCACTGGGCGTGACCGCGGGTCAGGCGGGCAGCGGAGGAGGACGCGACTCGAAGGAGAGGCCGAAGCGGCGCCGCGGCCAGGTGTCGTCTTCGGCGCGCGGATGCTGTTGCTGAACGCGCTCGACGCGCGCGAGGACGCGACGGACGCGCTCGAGCGTGCGGACTGCGAACGCCTCGATCTCGTGCAGGAAGCCGAAGAGACGCCACGCGACCGCGATGAGCACGGCAAGCAGCGCGAAGACGGGCAAGGCGTATGTGTGCAGCCACGGTGCGAGCAGCGGCCACCGTCCTGCAACCGCGCTCTCGGTGTCGGCGTGCACGAGATACACGAACGAGGTGGCGGCGAACGACGCGCCCCACACGCGAATCGACAGGCCGGGACGAAGGCGCGGCGCCGGTGTGTCGTGCGCATGACCCGCGGCCGCGAGCAGCCGCCGGCCGGCGTCGGCTGCGGCCCAGGCCCGCAGGCCGCGTGCCGCGAGCGCCGCGAGCAGCAGCGCGCCGGCGGCCTTCACACCGACGAGCAAGAAGGGGTAGTACGAGGTGTCGGTTCGCGCGAGCGGCGCAACGTGCAGTGCGTCGTCGACGTGGCGCGTCAAAGCGCGCCCGGCAACCTCGGCACACATGACGAGGACGGCGAACGTGACGATCCCACGGCGGCGGAGCAGGCGACCCTGCATCGTCGACCGATCATACTCCTGCTCCTTTGGGCTAGGAGCGCGTCGCCCGCGTCGCCCACGCTTTGGCGCGCAGCGTGAACGGCCCGTCGGGCGCGCCGAGTTGGCGGTGAACCTCTGCGTGGACGGCCTCTCGGCCCTCGCCTTCGAGCGTCGCGAGCCAGGCGCCGGCGGGCCCGGCGCCGCCGCTGAGCGCCGACCAGAAATCGTCGAAATCGGCATAGGAGGCGTCCGTCTCGATCGGCTCTGTCTGCACGTCGGCAAAGCCCTCTCCGAACAGGCTCTCGATCTCTTCCGGAGAGCGATACATGATCCGCGCCTCGGCCGTCGGCGTGTCACTCGAGAGCGCCCGCTGCGCACGTTGAACCGCCGCGAGCATCTCCATCCCCTGGCGATCCCACATGCAGACGGCGATTGTGCCGCCTGCCCGCACGATGCGCCGCATCTCCCGCACGCCAGCCGGAGCGTCGCGCATGAAAGCGACGACGAGCTGGGCGACTGACGCGTCGAAGCTCTCGTCGTCCCACGGGAGCTCCTCGGCCGGCGCGACACGCGCATCGACGTCCGGCAGGCGTTCGTGCAGTGCATCGACGAACTGCGGCGACGGGTCGGCAGCCGCCACGCGGAAGCACCGGCGGGCTAGCTCGGTCGTCAACGCGCCTGTGCCTGCGCCGACATCGGCGACAGCGGACCCTTCGGGGAGGGCGGCGAAGTCAGCGAAGACGGGCGCGAGGCGGCGCGAGTAGCGCCCCATGAACGCGTCGTACGCGGTGTCCGACTCGAACATCGCCATGGGGCGAGAGTCTACGGACAGTCTGCGGCGAGGCTTCGGTGAGCTTGAGCGTCCGGTTCGCCGACTACGTTCACTCGATCGAGTGAGTTCGTCGAAACAGATGCTCGGGTAACTCGCAGCCGCTGCCGAGCGGAAACGGACTGGGGGTCATGCCAGATGGTGCTCATCGAAGCAATCATCATCGTTCTGAGCGGAATGCTGCTTGCGCTCGTGTTCGCCTGACCGACGGCCCGAGGTCTAGATCGTTCGAAGCTCGCGGAGCTTCTCGTCGAGTGCTTCGACTTCTCTTCGCGTTCGCTCGATCATCGCGTTCAGGTCATGGCGAAGGTCGCTGTCGAGAACGTTGGCTGTGGCGTCGATCGCGAGCAGCGTCTGATCGCAGGTCGCGAGCAAGATGATCAACATGCTGCGCGCCTTCGTGAGACTGATCGCGTCTTCCACCGCCACACACGGCTGTTTTCCGATTCGCGACACCCAAAACGGCGAGCGCTGAATCCGCCGGGCTCGCCGAGCCCGTTCGCGCTAGCCGCGCGGGTCTGTCGCTTCTACGATCTCCTGTGGGTCGCCGAGGCGCTTCCGGACGATCATGTAGCCGCCGCCCGTATCGACGACGTCCTCGATGGAATCGTCTTCGTGCCCCGGAGAGACCAGGAACAGCGTCGAATCGCTGCGCACCCTCTCGTAGGTCGCGAGGTCGACACTCAGCGGCTCGGCGCAGCCGAGGCGGTCGCACTCACAGACGACGTTCAGCGGTTGACGCTCGGCGACCGCGAAGGGACGCTGGAGCTCTTCGATCCGTTCGTTCACGTCGCGGAAAACCGCCTCGTTGGCGGCTTTTCGTCTCTGGTTCTCGCTCATACCACCGAAGCTAGCCCGAATCGAGGTCAGTGACAAGGGAACGCGACGCCGGGACACGTTCACCTGTACTGTCGAGTGATGGTCGCCGTCTACACGCTCATTGTCGACGGCGCCGTGCACTCGATCACGGCCGAGGCGGCGCCGTTGATCGGTGACGTCATCCAGCTGCACCCGAGTCTCAAGGTGCGGGTGCTTCGGAGCACGGACGGAGGGCGGATCTACAACGCCGAGGCCGTCTCGACCTCCTAAGTCTCCGTCTGCTCGGAGCTTGGTTTTGCTCCGGCAAAGGGCGAGTTGGTCATCGGCCGACAGACGATCGCGTCCGTGTCGAGATAGCGCCGGCTGCCTGGCTTCCTCGTGCTCGCCACGCTCATGACGCGCCAGCGGCGACCGTAGAGCTCGAAGGAGTCGCCCACTTCGAGAGGCCGGCCGTTGTCGAACTCGATCTCGTGACGACGCCCGTTCGGGTACTCCAGGACTACCTTCGGCACGTTCGTCGTATCGACCGCCAGATCGAAAGCTTGAGACTCGTGCTGACCGTCTCAGTCAGGGGCGTTTCCTGAGCGCCTCTTCCGAACATGATCTGCATGTCAATCAAGGAGGCAGGAATGGCCGTTGGTGGTAGGCGCGGAGGATCTCTCGGAGGGATTGGCCTTGGAGGAATCCTCGTAATCATCGGAATCATCGTGGCCCTGGTTTGGAGCCTCTGGCTCGGAATCATCATCGCGTTGATCGGGCTCATTGCCTTCGGCGGATTCGCGAAAGGCAAGTGGTACTAACCAGTGTTCCTCCTTCGCGCGGGCCGCATGGGCCGGATCGGGCCGCTGGGAATGGCATTCATGGGTTACCGGCTATGGCGGCGACTTTCGCCACGGCAGAAGGCCGCGATCCGCCACCGCATCAGCACCCTCGTTTCGCAAGCAAGGCAAGGAGCCGCGGGCAGCGAGAAAGCTGCTGCGCCGTCAACCATGTCACGCGTCGGGACCGCGACAGCGCCCAACGAAGAGATTCCTCTCAGCGGAACAGCAGGCGGGCCCCGGGGTGAAGCAGAAGCTTCGAGTTCTTGAACGATCGACGTCGATCTCGTAGGCTCATGCGGCGGACGTCGGCCAGCTCTCCCCTGGCGAGTCAGCCCTTGACGCCTGCGGCTCCCTCTTCAGGGAAGGAACGTGCCGCCTCCACGGCGGTTCGTTCCTGCGTCCACCACGCGACGAAGACAGTCTAGGAACCGAGAGCCGACGCGGGGACTCGAACCCCGGACCCCTTCATTACGAGTGAAGTGCTCTACCAGCTGAGCTACGTCGGCGGGTCCGGAGAACTGTAGCCCGGAATACGCTCGCGTTCAGGCCGTTTCACGACACGTGGCAGCGCTCGATCACTGCGTCATCGCCGTCTCCGACTGGGACCGGTCGAACGCCTTCTACACCGACGTGCTCGGCGCCGAGCTGGTCGCGCGCGGCGAGGGCTACGTGTACCGCTTCGGCACGAACCAGCTGAACATCCACGGGCCCGGCGTCGACGGCGAGCCGAACGCCGAGCCGCCGGTCGCTCCGGGCGGCGCAGACCTCTGCTTCGTCTGGGACGGTCCGATCGACGGTGCGGTCGCGCACCTCGAAAGCCTGGGCGTGCCGATCGAGCTCGGGCCGGTACCGCGCTACGGCGCACGCGGCGACGGAGCGAGCGTCTACTTCCGGGACCCGGACCGGTCGCTGCTCGAGCTCATCTCGTACAGCTAGGCCGCACCCGACTACCCGAAGATGGCAAACGGCGAGGCGCCGGCCGCGTCTCCCACCATCCCGAGCGCGGGCTCGACGGTGACGGCCGCGTCGGCTGCTTCAGCTCGGATCGCCGTCGCAAGCGCATGCGCCTGATCCTCGGTATTTGCGCCGACGATCACGTACTTCCAGCGCCGGATCGGCTCCTGGCCTTCAGCCTTCAGGCGCGTGGACAGCGCCACAGCTTGCTGGTGTGTCGGCATCTCGACGCGGACCTCCCAGTCGGCGAACCCGGATGCCTGTGACTCGGCCTCCTCGTCCGCCTCGAGCCTCTCGTGTTCGGCGGCGCGCTCCGACGCAGTCTCCGGTAGTGGCTGTGAACCGTCCTCCCACCGCTCCTCGATCGGGTGCCACCGGTCGAGGGCGAAGTCCGCGCGAACACCGTCCTCTTCGATGATCGTGCGAACAGTCTGTTCGGCCTCTCGTGCTGCCTCGGCGGTGTCTGCGTAGAGAAAGACGTGCGTCCCCCCGCTGCTCATCGAGACCCGCCCGCCCAGCCGGGCGCGGGCTTCGTCTTCGACCCGATGGGCTCGCAGACGGTCGGTGAGTCGGCCAACGCTCGCGGGGTCGTCGAACGTCACGGTCACCCGAAAGTCGTCTGCCATCCCGGACGACGATATCTAAGCCAGCTCGCGCGAGACCTGGAGGAACAGCGACTCGAGCGCGAGTTGCGGCGCCAGGTTGAACTCATCGAGAGCGCGCCACGACTCGCGCGCCGCTTCGGCCGCACGCTCCGCGCCGTTCAACCGCTCGCGTGTCGCGTCCTCCT
>JAICUZ010000180.1 GCA_025935595.1 Burkholderiales bacterium | reverse complement strand
CTGCCCACATCCTACCCTGTGATCTGCCGACTGATCGGAGATCGTCATCTCCCGGGCGCCTGAGAGGGGTAGAACATCCCAGGCAAGGCCGTGAATGCGCTCAAGCCTGCAGTCGTGGTGCTCGCCCTGGCGGGAGCGACAGCTTGCGGCGCGAGCAGGCCCCAGCCGTTCGATACGCCGGAGCACGTCGCGTCGCTGATCCGCGCCAGCTGGGGGTCGACGCAAGGATCGCCGCTGTTTGCCTACTCGTGCCGCGGGCTCGACGACCGCGGCCACCTGTTCACGTGCGTCGTCGAGGACCAGAACCGTTGGGTGAGGCTCGCGCGCTTCGACGTGACGTGCGACGCCGCGCGCTGCACGTGGATCGACTACCCCGCCTACTTCGGCTAGCCGCCGTGCATGATGGCTCGCATGAGCCCATTCGCCCGGAGGCCGGCGTTTCCCGGCGACGCGCCCGTGGTCGCCGCCTTGGTGAGCGCCTACGAGCGCTCGCTGTACGGCGAGACCACCTACACGCAGAGCGATCTCGAAGTGGAATGGGCGACGATCGACCTCGCGCGCGACACGCTCGTTCTCTGCGACGGCGCCGACCTCGTTGCGTTCGGGTCGCTGCACGATCGCGGTGAGCTGTGGCGAACCGACGCCTACGTCCATCCCGCGCACCATGGCCGTGGGATCGGCACCGAGCTTGCCGTCGCGCTCGAGGCGATCGCCGGGTCGCGCGGCGCGCGACGGGTCCAGAGCGGCGTCGCGGAACCGGACGAAGCGGGGCAGCGGCTGTTCGCCGAGCTCGGCTATGAGCCGGTGCGCGTGTTCCGGGAGATGCGCATCGAGCTCGCCGGAGAGCCCGCGCGACCGGAGTGGCCGCACGGGCTCGTCGCCGCCGAGTTCGACGTCGACCGCGACGCGGCGGCGTTTCACGCGGCGCAACAGGAGGCGTTCGAGGACCACTGGGAGTTCAGACGGCGCGACTTCGGGGAGTGGCGTGACTTCCACCTCGTGGCGGAGAAGTTCGACCCATCGCTCTGGGGCGTCGTGCGAGCCGGGGACGAGAT
Organism: Burkholderiales bacterium; assembly: GCA_025935595.1. Classification (GTDB taxonomy): domain Bacteria; phylum Actinomycetota; class Thermoleophilia; order Gaiellales; family Gaiellaceae; genus PALSA-600. The sequence continues at coordinate 4,441 of JAICUZ010000180.1, read as the reverse complement.
CGCCGCCGGCGCCATCTGCGTGGCCGGCCGCTACGGAGGCGGCTGGGTCGCCGTCCTCTTCACGCGGCGGCCGTTCCGCGGGCAGGGCGTCGGGCGCGCCCTGTTGCAGGACGCATTCGTGAAGTTCTGGGAACGCGGCGAACGGAGCGTCGGGCTCAGTGTCGACGCCGACGGCACGCTGGGCGCATTCCACCTGTACGAGAGCGCCGGGATGCAGCCTGCGCTCGGCTGGGTGATGGTCGAGAAGGAGCTCTAGCGTTCGACGGGCAGTTCGGGATACTGCTCCCACTCCGACCACGAACCGGGGTAGAGCCGACCGTCGCGGCCCGCGAGATACAGCTGGTAGAGCGGCACGCACGCGGTCACGCCGGAACCGCAGTAGACAACGACGTCGCCCGCCGGCACGGCCGGCAGCGCCTCGTTCCACGGCGCGTTCACCGCACCCGGGATGCGGCCGAAGACGCGGTCGATCGGATTCTCCTCGCCGCGCCAGCGGAACGCCAGCCGTGCGTCGACGACGACCAGCGAGTCGGAGCACGCGGCGAGCTCGTCGCGCTCGATCACGTCGTCCGTACGCGGGCGCGAGACGAACAGGCGCCGCCCGACCGTCTCTTCCCCTGGGGTGAGCGGCCCATGCCAGCCGGCCGGGTCCAGCACCGCACACGAGTCGTGACCGTGATGGCGGAGGAGCCACCAGAGACGCTCGGCGCCGCCCATCGCTCCGTACGCGACGACGTACGTCTCCTCGTCGATGCCCGCCCGTGACATCGCCTCGACGAAGCGCTCGGTCGACGGCAGTGGGTGGCGGCCGCGTGCGCCCGGCGGGTCGGCGAGCTCCGCTTCCACGTCGACGAACACCGCGCCGGGGATGTGCCCTTCGAGATACGCGTGCCGGCCGAAGGCGGCATCGCCGATGTCCCAGCGAGCGTCGACGAAGCGGTAGCGCACGTGTGACATCAGAGCATGCGGCGGCGTACCAAGGGCATGAAACGGTTCCCGCTCGCTCTGATCGCCGCCGCGTTCGCGCTCGTCGTCATCGCGGCTCTCGCCGGTGTCGGCCGCCCGGAGGCTGCGCACGGCGACACCGGCGCAGTCGCCGACAGCGTCACCACGACCGGCCACGGCGTCATCACCGTCGTTCCCGACGAGGCGACCGTCACGGCCGGCGTCCACACGCAGGCAGCGACAGCCGCCGACGCGTTGTCGCAGAACTCAGCCCGGATGAACGCCGTGATCGCTGCGCTGAAGCAGCACGGCGGCAAGGACCTCCAGACCCAGCAGGTCACGCTCTACCCTCAGTCCAAGGAAGACGGCACGATCATCGGCTACTCGGCCGACAACTCGGTCAGCGCATCCGCTTCGATTGCCGGCGCCGGCGCGTTGATCGACGCGGCGGTGGGCGCCGGTGCGAACACCGTCAGCGGACCGACGCTGTCCGTCTCGGATCGGGACGCGCGCTACCGCGATGCGTTGAAGAAGGCGGTCGAGGACGCGCGCGCCAAGGCGCTCGCGCTCGCCGACGCCGGCGGATTCGGTGTCGGCCCGGTCTCGACGGTCGTCGAGCAGTCGAACGCGCCGGGCCCGATTGCCTTCGAAGCCGTCGCGGCCGCCAAGGACGCATCGACTCCGATCGAGCCGGGGAAGCAGGACGTGACCGCCGACGTCACCGTGAGCTTCTCGATCAGGTGACGCCGGCAGTCGAACCGTCGTTTCGGCTCACGTCAGCCTGAGCCGAAGCCGCAGGGGCCGTTCGCAGCGAGCGCAGACGCTGCGGGCGGCTCCTTTGCGTTCCGCCAGGTGCACGGGCAAGGGCTTCTCGCACTCGAACCACAGCGGTTGCGGGGAAACGTCGGATTTCAGCGCGTGGTCTCCCATGGGTTCCTTTCGACGAGGTGTCAGACACCCGGTGTCCCGCGGAGGAGGAGATCTGCTAGCCGGCGACGGCGGGGAGGACGAAAGCGCCGGCTAGCGCACGTTGAGGAGCGCGACGATGTTCGCCTGGAAGGCGAAGGCCTTGGCGTACTTCATCGTCGGCGCGGCGTGCATCTCCTAGAAGTATGCGTCCGCTGTCAAGCAGCGACCGCCTCGTCGACGGCGAGCGCCATGTCTGCCTCGGTGATCGTCTGCAGGATCCGGCCCGCGATGCAGTACGGGTCGCCGAGCGAGTTCGGCCGCCGATCCTCCAAGTAGCCGCGGTACCCGTTCTGGACGAAGCTCCACGGGATCCGGATCGACGCGCCACGGTTTGCGACGCCGTACGTGAACTCGTCGATCGCCGCCGTCTCGTGCAGGCCGGTCAGGCGCATGTCGTTGTCGGGGCCGTAGACCGCGATGTGATCGTCCTTACGGTCGTCGAACGCCGTCATCAGCGCAGCGAAGTACGTCTCGCCACCGACGTCGCGCATGCGCTTCGTCGAGAAGTTGCAGTGCATCCCCGAGCCGTTCCAGTCGTGCTCGATGCCGAGCGGCTTCGGATGGAAGTTGATGTCGATGCCGTACCGCTCGCACAGGCGCAGGAGCAGGTAGCGCGCGATCCACACCTCGTCGGCAGCGCGGCGCGAGCCCTTGCCGAAGATCTGGAACTCCCACTGGCCCTTTGCCACCTCGGCGTTCACGCCCTCGAGGTCGATCCCCGCGGCGAGGCAGAGGTCGATGTGCGCGTCGACGATGTCGCGGGCGACGTCGCCGACGTTCTTGAAGCCGACGCCCGTGTAGTACTCGCCCTGCGGGCCGGGAAAGCCGTCGGCCGGGAAGCCGAGCGGGCGGCCGTCCTTGTACAGGAAGTACTCCTGCTCGAACCCGAACCATGCGTCCGGGTCGTCCGGGATCGACGCACGGCTGTTCGTCGGATGCGGCGTCCCGTCGGGGAGCAGCACCTCGCACATCACGAGCATCGCGTTCGCGCGGCCCGGGTCGGGGAAGAGCGCGACCGGCTGCAGGAAGCAGTCCGAGCTCGAGCCGTCCGCCTGGCGGGTCGAGCTGCCGTCGAAGTTCCACACGGGCACGTCCTCGAGCGTCGGCTCGCCGTCGAACGCCACGATCTTCGTCTTCGAGCGCAGGTTCGGGGCCGGCTCGTAGCCGTCCAGCCAGATGTACTCGAGCTTCGTCTTCACGTCCTCAACCTCCTTGCGTCGGACCAACAAAAAAAGCGCCCACCACTCTCGGGAGTGGTGAAGCGCCGTCGCTTCCGCCGGTACCTTCATCGGCACCGTACGCCGGTGACGTTAGCGGTCCGGGCGGTCGGAACGCAAGGATGCGATCCCGAGCAGGCGGTCCGACGTGTGCTCGACCTGGATCGTCGTGTGGTCGAGCCCGAACCGCTCATGGAGCATCGTCTCGAGCTCGCGCCGGATCCGGTGGCAGTCCTCGTCCCGAGCCACGAGCACATGCGCAGAGAGGGAGGGGAAGCCGCTCGAGATCTCCCAGACATGTAGGTCGTGGAGGCTCGCGACGCCGGGATGGCCCGTGACCGCCCGCGCCACCTCGTCCGGTCGCAAGCCCTCGGGGGCCGCCTCCAGCAGGACGCGGCCCGTGCGGCGGAGGAGCGGCAGCGCCGCGTACAGCATCGACGCCGCCACGGCGAGCGACGCGAGCGGATCGGCGCGGTCGAAGCCGGCGATCCAGATGACGGCGCCGGCGACGACCGTCGCCGCGAACGCGAAGAAGTCCGTGAGGAGATGCTGGAAGCTCCCTTCGACGTTCAGGTTCTCCCGGTTTGCGCGCGCGACCTGCCAGATCGCGACGACATTCACCGCGGCACCTGCAAGCGCCGTGAACAGGACCAGCGGCGCGTCGACCGACGGCGGCGACATGAGCCGCTGCACCGCCTCGACGACGATCAGCACGCCGAGCACGAGCAGCGTGATCGCGTTCGCCTGCGCCGAGAGGATCTCCGCGCGCCGGAAGCCGAACGTCATTCGCCCCTCCGCCGGCCGCCGCGCAAGCCGCGCGGCCCAGACCGACAGCGCGAGCGCGGCCGCGTCGATCAGCATGTGCGCTGCGTCGGAGAGGAGCGCGAGCGAGTCGGCGAGGACGCCGACGACCACCTCGACGACCATGAACGAGACGATCAGCGCCAGCGCGATCGCGAGCGGCCTGACCTCGGCGTCAGTGCGCACACCGTGATCGTGGTCATGCGCCATGCGACGTAGTCTTCCCGAGATGGACGGCGTCGTGTTCGTCGAGATCCCCGCGGGCTCCCGCAACAAGTACGAATGGGACGAGGAGCTGGCGGGGATCGTGCTCGACCGCAGGCTCTTCACCTCGATGAGCTATCCGGCGGACTACGGCTTCGTCGAGGGCACGCTCGCGGAGGACGGTGACCCGCTCGACGCGCTCGTGCTCGTCGGCGAGCCGACGTTCCCCGGCTGCCGGATCCGCGTGCGCGCGGTGGGCGTGTTCCACATGGCCGACGAGAAAGGGCCGGACGAGAAGGTGCTCT
>JAICUZ010000316.1 GCA_025935595.1 Burkholderiales bacterium | reverse complement strand
CTTTCGTCTTGAGCGCCTCGAGCGCGACCGCCCTCGGGGACGGCGGGCTCGCGTCGGTCGTCACGAGTGGTCTCGACGTGAGCCGAAAGACGTCTGCGATCACGGTCGCCCTGTCGGTCAAGCGGAGCACCGTTCGCAGGGGTGCGAGCGTCCTCGTGAGCGGCGTCGCCGGCGGCTGCACCTCCGGTGACCGGGTCACGATCATCTCGCGCGCCTTCGCCGCGACCTACCGCTTCGCCGGCGTGCCGGCCCTCTTCGCTCAGGTCGGGTCGGCCGGGCGCTTCTCGGCGAAGACCCGCATCCCGGCCACGCGGCGCCCCGGCACCTACGTCCTCACCGCCCGGTGCGGCGGCGGAAATCTCGGAGTTTCCGCACGTCTGACCGTCAAAGCCTGACCCGGACGTTCCCGGCGGGCCGTCCCTGTCGTAGGTTCTCGGAATGGCCAGGGTGAGGGTCTGCGGCCATCCGGGGTGTGGGACGCTCACGCTCGGCGAGCTGTGCATCGAGCACGAGCAGTCGCCGGCGCAACGGGCCGACCCCCTCCGGGTGCGCGCCGTGCCGGCACTTGCCGCCGTTCCCCGCGCGCGTCGTCGCGCGCCGGATGCAAACGGGCGACGGACCGGCATCTAGGATGCGCGGCGAGCCGATGCGCCGCCGCCTCCTTTTCGTCGTCGCCCCGGCGGTGCTCGCAGTGTCGCTGGCCGTGCCGTGTCTCGCCGGCGCCGCGCCGGGGTTCTCGATGAAGCTCGGGTCGACGTTCACCGTCACGGGCCAGACCGGATCCGCTGCGGGAAAGCACACTCGCGCAGTCGGTAAGGTCGTGCTCTCGGGCCGCTGGGGAGTCGGGTCGTGGCGTGTCATCGCCACGACCGTGACCGACACCGACGGCAACTACCGGTTCACGATCACGCCGCGCCGCCGCGGCAACCTGACGCTCCGCATCGCCCCGCCGGACCACAACGTGCGGCGCTACGTGTTGCACGTGCGTTAGGTGCCTCCGACTCGGTCCGGGCGGCTGGGCGCGACCAGCCGACGGGCTAGTGCATCTCCGACGACAGGGGGGCAGACTAGGTCCGCGCGCGTAGGTCGCCCGAGGCTGGTCGGAGCAGGCACGCCGCAGGCCGCTCCCTTGACCTCCGTACTGCGGTTGCGGGAGGCCTGCGCGCGCACTTCTCTCGGTAATGTCGGCGCGTGAGTGCAGCGCGCTCGATCACCGTCATCGGGTGCCACGCGGGCGGCGAGGTCGGCAACGTCGTCGTCGCCGGTGTCGACCCGCCGGCCGGTGCAACCGTCCGTGAGCAGATGGAAACGCTTCGCGCCGACGATCGTCTGCGCCGCTTCCTGCTGCGTGAGCCGCGCGGGTCCGTCGCGACCCACGCCAACGTGATCGTCCCCGCGACACGTACCGACTGTGCGTACGGCTACGTGATCATGGAACCGACCGAGTACCCGCTCATGTCGGGCTCCAACACGATCTGCGTCGCGACTGTGCTCCTCGAAACGGGCATGGTGGAGCTGCGCGAGCCCGAGACGGTGCTTCGACTCGAGGCGCCTGCCGGTGTGGTCGAGGTGCGCTGTGCCTGCCGCGGCGGCCGCGTCGAGAGCGTCGAGCTGACGAACGTCCCGGCGTTCGCGACGCATCTCGACGCGACGCTCGAGGTTCCGCGTATCGGGACACTCGCGGTCGACGTTGCGTTCGGCGGCATGTGGTACGCGATCGCGGACGCGTCGGCGATCGGCTTCGAGCTCGTCCCGCATGAGGCGCGTGAGCTCTGCGCCGTCGGCGAGGCGATCCGCATCGCGGCGCGAGAGCAGTTGTCGGGCGACGTGTCGATCGTCCAGCTCGCCGGTGCCTGGCAGGGAGTGGGGGCTGTGTCGCGCAACGCGGTGGTGATCGCCCCCGGCCGGCTCGACCGCTCGGCGACCGGGACCGGCCTCTCCGCGCGGATGGCGACGTTGCACGCGCGCGGCCTGATGCGCGTCGGCGACACGATGACGCACGCGTCCGTGATCGGGTCGACGTTCGACGGCCGGATCGTCGCCGAGGCGGGGCAGGGGATCGTGCCGGCGATTCGCGGCAGCGCGTTCATCACGGGCCGAACGGAGCTCTACGTCGACGATCGCGACCCGTACCCGGAGGGCTATCTGCTCAGCGACACATGGCCCGGTGACGACGTCCAGCACTGACTCGCGGGCCGCGGTGCTCGCCCCGGTCTACCGCGACGCCGATGGGCAGCTGCGGATCGTGTTGATCGTCCGGACCGACCGCGGTCATCACGGCGGCCAGCTCGCCTTCCCGGGCGGACGCGTCGACGAGGACGACGAGAGCTTCGTCGCAACCGCGCTCCGCGAGGCCGATGAGGAGATCGGCCTCGACCCCTCGCTCGTGACGGTGGTCGCCGAGCTGCCGCCGGTCCGCAGCGGTCCCACGAACATCGAGGTCTTCGCGTTCCTCGGCCGTATCCCGGCCGGCGTCGAGTGGCGCCCGAACCGGGACGAGGTGGTCGAGGTTCTGACGCCGACGGTCGCCGAGCTCTGGGACCCGGCGATCCGCCGCGAGCACCTGTTCACGAACGCACGCTGGCCGGAGGGCTTGCTTGTCGACGGCATCCCGGTCGGCGACCGCGTGCTCTGGGGGCTGACGCTGCGCCTGCTCGACGATCTCGTGCCGCGGCTGCTCGCCGGGGAGTGGGAGGACGCGCTCGGCTAATCGCTGAG
>JAICUZ010000356.1 GCA_025935595.1 Burkholderiales bacterium | reverse complement strand
GCGAGTCGGCCATGTGGACGTTGCCGTCCCTGCCGTGCGTCGGGCCGTCGGCGCGGCCCATGTACTGCGCGAAGATCCGCCACGGCTCGACGCCGCGCGTGATGTGCACGCCCATGTCGCGATGCAGCGGCGTGCCGACGTCGTCGGAGCCCATCGCGGTGGCGACGCCCACCGACGACGCTTCGTTCCCGCGGCCGGTGTAGAACGAGCCGGGGATCTTCCCCTGGCGGTACAGGATGTGCCCGCGCTCCTCGACGCCGCGGGTGACGAGCATGTTGCGGTACATCTGAAGCAGGTCCTCGCGGTCGAGGCCCCACTCCTTCACCTCCTGGAGCGAGCCGCTCGGCTCCGCTACACGCGCGATCGCCACTGCACCGTCCTCGAGTTTCGTAGGGATGAAGCCGCGTGAATGCTAACCACGGGGCCCGACCGCCCGTTCGGTTCACGATACGGTGGGAGCGACATGGGCAAGGCAGCCGACTGGCTTCGCGAGGAGCGCCGGAACGTGCTCGGGCACTGGACGGCGTTCTGCCTCGACTGTGGCGCGGCGCGGCGCTGGTTCGAGGACTTCGAAGACGAGCTGGCGGATACGTGCTCGGCGTGCGGCGGCCGCATGCTCCACCGCTGCCCCTCGTGCGAGGCGCCGTTCTCGTCGACGTTCGCCGTCGACTGCGAGGAGTGCGGCGCGAAGCTCCGGGAGCCGGAGCTGTTGGGCATGAGAATCCGTCGCGAGAAGAGCCGCTGATGGGGCCGTTCGACTACGACCGCTATCTCGTCGACCAGCTGGTCCGCCCGATCGCGAACCTCTACCGCGTGACGCCCCTCGCCGTCGGTGACACGCCCGCCGGGCCGCCGATCGCCTACGTGCGCCAGAAGAAGCTCGCGATCAAGGAGCACATCCGCTTCTGCGCCGACGAGGGTGAGACCCAGGAGCTCTTCCACATCCAGGCGCAGACCTGGCTCGACACCGGCGGCTCGCGGTACGACGTCGTCGACGTGCAGGAGGGCAAGATCGGGACGATTCACCACGTCTTCGGCAAGTCGCTGCTGCGCACGACGTGGAACGTGCTCGACGCGGCGGGCGAGGAAGTGGCCGTCGCGCGCGAGCGGTCGCAGGTGATGGCGATCCTCCGGCGCGGGATCGACTTCGTACCCGACGTCGGCGGGTTGATCCCGATCCCGTACAACTTCGACCTGCTCGCCGGCGAGCAGGTGATCGGGAAGATGGACCGGAAGTTCCAGCTGCGCGACCGCTACGTGCTCGACCTCTCCGCCGACCCGGACAAGAAGCTCGACCGCCGCCTCGCGATCGCGCTCGCGATCGGGCTCGACACGCTGCAGAACCGCTAACGCTCCAGCGCAAAGAGCCGCCACTCGCCCGGGATGCCCTTGAGCTCATGGGCGCCGCGCTCGACGAAGCCGATGCCCGACCCGGCGACGAGGTCCTTGACCGTGCTGGAGACGAGGACCTCCCCCGCCGTCGCCCGGCCCGCGACCCGTGCCCCGGTGTGCACTGCGATCCCGGCAACCTTCCCGTCCGCGATCTCGCACTCGCCCGTGTGCAGGCCGGCGCGCACGTCGACGCCGAGCTCCCGCACGCCGTCGACGATCGCGGATGCGCAGCGGATCGCCCGTGCCGGCCCGTCGAACGTGGCCAGGAACCCGTCGCCCGCACTGTCGACCTCTCGGCCGCGCCATCGCAATAGCTCGCGGCGCACGAGTGCGTTGTGGCGCTCGAGCACGTCGCGCCAGCCGCGATCGCCGAGCTCGATCGCCTTCGTCGTCGAGTCGACGATGTCGGTGAAGAGCACGGTCGCGAGCATTCGCTCCGGCTCGGTGTCCTCCCACGCTCCGGTCTGCCAGACCTCGTCCAGGAAGCGTCGCATCTCGATCTGGATACGATCCGCGTTCGCATCGCCGAGCGCCAGGTGCCCCACGCCCGGGAGCTCGACGAATCGCGCAGCGCGTAGCCGCTC
>JAICUZ010000234.1 GCA_025935595.1 Burkholderiales bacterium | reverse complement strand
GCGCGCGTACGGCGCGTACGAGCACTTGAGGAGCGCCTTCTGGCTGATGATCGCCGCTGCATCGACGAGCCAGGCGATCACGCCGACGTCGCCCCAGGTCTTCGTCGGATAGTGGAAGACGTTGTGGAACTTCGCCTTGCCGGAGATCAGGTCGGCGAGCATCGCGTCGCGCGGCTTGCCGAGGTCCTCGGCGACCCGGTAGATGAGCTGCGCGTGCCCGACCTCGTCCTGCACCTTCGCCGTCAGCGCCAACTTGCGTTGGAGTGTCGGCGCACGGAGGATCCACTCCCGCTCGGGCAGGACGCCCATCAGCTCGGAGTTGCCGTGCATCTCGATGAACTTGACGAGCTTCTGCCGGTACTCGTCCGGCAGCCAGTCCGTCGCCTCCACCTGGCCGCCGTCCTGCACGTACGCCAGAAACTCCTGTGTGCGCGTGTCCACTCGAGCCTCCCTACCTACCGATCGTTAGGCTACCCATCATAGATGTCCACGAGGCGTGAGGAGCTCACCCGCGTCGCCGCCCGCCTGTTCGCCGAGCGGGGCTATCAGGGGACGTCGCTGGCCGACCTCGCCGACGCGCTCGGCATGCAGAAGCCGTCGCTGTACCACCACATCGACTCGAAGGAAGACCTGCTCTGGGAGGTCGCGCGGGACGGCGCCGAGGCGTTCCACGCCGGCCTCGACGGCGTGCCCGCCGACGCGGCCGCGACCGAGCGGATCCGGCTCGCGCTCCGGGCGCACCTCGCCGTCGTCGCCGCGCAACTCGACGTGGCGACGGTGTTCGTGCGCGAGTGGCGGTACCTCGCGGGCGAGCGCCGCGACCGCTTCGCGGCCGAACGACGTCGGTACGAGGAGCGCGTGCGCGACCTCTTCCGCGAAGGGGTCGAGTGCAGCGAGCTCCGCACCGATCTCGACGTCGCGACGGCCGCGCTCCTCTTCCTCTCGGCGGCGAACTGGGCCTACACGTGGCTGCGGCCCGGCGCGCACACCGACGAGCTCGCCGACCGGATGTACGCGGCGCTGCTCGACGGCATGCGCGGCTACGCGACGCCTTGAAGTGGGAACACGCGCCGCACCGACCAGCGCCCGTCCGCGGCTTCCTCGATCAGGGTCACCTCGCGCGCGACCGCGCGAATCGGCAGCTCGACGTCGACTTCGACCGGTACAGAGCTCACGGTGAGGTGCGGGACAATCACGTCGTGGGCTCCTTCGTACGGCGGATAGTCGGGGAAGCGGTGCCACACGGCGTCCGTCAGCGCCGCGAACGGAGCCGACGGCTCCGGGTGCAGCCACACCGGCCCGTCGTCGAAGCGGCCGACGCGGTCGAGCTCGAACGCGAAGGCGGGAAATGACGCGACCACCTCGGCGATCGCCTCTTCGTCGACGTCCGCGGCGTCGGCGAACGGAAAGAGGATCGTCACGTGGGCGGGCACGCCGAGCGGCGCCGACCAGTCGTGGGCGAGCCGCAACCCACCGACGGCAGACTCGGCTTCGGGGATTGCGACGATCAGGGCCGTGCGTGGCATGCTCGTCCCCGCAAGGGTGAAGCGGGCGCTCCTCATCGTCAATCCGTACTCGACGCAGGTGACCGGGCCGTCGATCGCCGCGGTCGAAAACGCGCTGCGCGAACGCGTCGAGATCGAGACGATGTTCACGCAGTACCCCGGGCACGCAACCGAGCTCGCGGCAGAGGCCGCGGCCGACTCGGTCGACGCAATCGTCATCTTTTCCGGCGACGGCACCTACAACGAGGCGCTGAACGGCGCCGACGGCGCGCTCCCGATCGGGTTCCTGCCCGGCGGGGGCACCAGCGTCCTGCCGCGCGCGCTCGGACTGTCGCGCGACCCGGCAGAGGCGGCGCGCGCGGTGGGCGCAGCGCTCGCCGAGGACCGCTTGCGCCGGATCACGCTCGGCACCGTCAACGGCCGGCGCTTCAGCTTCTCGGCCGGGATCGGCTTCGACGCGGAGGCGGTGCGGCTGCTCGATCAACTCGGCCGCGATCCCGCCGGCGCGCGACCCGGCGACATGGCGTTCGCGCGGATGCTCGTTCGGATGGCACTCGAGCGGCACGGCAGGTGGGAGCCGGTGCTGGAGATCGAGGGCGTCGGCCGCGCGGCGTTCGTGTTCGTCGGCAACTGCGATCCCTATTCGTTCGCGGGCTCGATGCCGCTGCACGTGACCCCCGGCGCGCGGTTCGAGGACGGCCTCGCGTTCGCGGCGCCCGAGCGCGTGCGCCGGCGGGATCTCGGACGGCTCGCGGCGGCGATCACGGCGGGACGCCCCTACGGGAAGAACGTCATGACGGGGCTCGATCTCGACCGGATCGAGGTTCGCTGCGACCGCCCTCTGCCGTTGCAGGCGGACGGCGAGGATCTCGGTGACGTCGAGTACGCGGTCTTCGAGGCGCACCGCAACGCCGTCGCCGTCCTCGTCTAGCTAGCCTCCCGGACGCATGGCGACGGACACGCGCAGCGACGTTCGATTCGGCGGTCTCGCCGGCGCCGACCTCCTCGAGCTGCACCGTCGCATGGTGCTGCTGCGCACCTACGACGAGCGTTCGGTCGTCTACCACCGGCAGGGCCGCATCGGGACGTACGCGATCTTCTGGAACCACGAAGCGATCCAGGCGGGCGCGACGTTCGCGCTCGGCGACGACGACTGGATCTTCCCCTCGTACCGGGAGTCGGCGATCGGGCTCGTGCGGGGGTTGCCGGCCGAGACGATCCTGCAATGGTGGCGCGGCCATCCCTCCGGCTGGTGGAACCCTGCCGACTGGAACGTCGCGTCGATCTCGGTGCCGATCGCGAGCCACGTCCCGCACGCGGCCGGTCTCGCGTGGGGCAAGAAGCTCCGCGGCGAGAACGTCGTCGCGATGGCGTTCTTCGGCGACGGCGCGACGAGTGAGGGTGAATTCCACGAAGGCGTCAACCTCGCGGCCGTGATGAACGCGCCTGCGGTGTTCGTCTGCAACAACAACCAGTGGGCGATCTCGACGCCGATCGAGGCGCAGACACGCGCCCAGTCGCTCGCCGACAAGGCGGTCGGCTACGGGATCCCCGGAGTGACGGTCGACGGCCTCGACGTGCTCGCGGTCTACAACGCGGCTCGCGACGCCGTCGAGCGCGCGCGCTCCGGCGGCGGCCCGACGTTGATCGAGTGCGTCCACTACCGCGCCGCGCCGCACGCGACCGCCGACGATCCGAGCGCGTACATCGATCTTGCCCGAGTCGAGGAAGAGCGCGCGAACGAGTGTCTCGGACGCTTCGAGCGGCTACTGATCGGCGCCGGCGTGCTCACCGAGGAGCGCGCCGCCGCGACACGGAAGGACGCGGAAGACCTCATGCGCGCCGGCATCGCCGCGGCCGAGACGGAGCCGCCCGCGGACCCGGAGCTCGTGTTCACGCATGCGTACGTCGACCCACCGGAGAACATTCGCAATGGCTGAGCTGACGCTCGTCGAGGCGGTCAACGACGCGCTGCACACCGAGCTTGCGCGCGACGACGACGTGATGGTCCTCGGCGAGGACGTGGGGCGTGCCGGCGGTGTGTTCCGCGCGACCGCGGGGCTTCGCGACCGCTTCGGGCCGGACCGCTGCGTCGATACGCCGCTCGCCGAGGCGGGCCTGCTCGGCGGCGCCGTCGGGTTGTGCATGGCGGGCTGGCGGCCGGTCGTCGAGATGCAGTACGACGCGTTCTCGTATCCGTCGCTGAACCAGCTGATCACGCACGTCGGCCGCTACCGGTGGCGCACCGGCGGGCGCATGCAGTTCCCGCTCACGATCCGTATGCCGTACGGCGGCGGCGTCCGCGCGCCCGAGCTGCACGACGACTCCCCCGAGGCCTACTACGTGCACACGCCCGGGATCAAGGTGGCGATCCCGTCGACGCCTGCCGACGCGAAGGGCTTGCTCGCCGCCGCGATCCGCGATCCGGATCCCGTCGTCGTGCTCGAGCCGAAGCTCGTGTACCGAACGTCGCGCGGAGAGGTGCCGGAGGGCGAGCACGTGGTGCCGCTCGGCGAGGCACGCATCGCGCGCGAGGGAAGCGACGTCACGCTGATCGCGTACGGCGCGATGGTGCCGGTGTGCGAGCAGGCGGCGGATGCCGTCGACGTTTCCTGCGAGATCGTCGACATCCGCTCGCTGCGCCCGCTCGACGAGCGCACGATCCTCGCGTCCGTGGCGAAGACCGGTCGCGTCGTGATCGTCCACGAGGCGCCGCGCACCGCAGGCTTCGGCGCCGAGCTCGCCGCGCTGATCGCCGAGCGCGCGATCTTCGACCTGCAGGGGCCCGTGCTGCGCGTGACGGGCTACGACGTTCCCTACCCGTACTGGACGATCGAGGATGCGTACATGCCGTCGGTGGAGCGCGTCGTC
>JAICUZ010000051.1 GCA_025935595.1 Burkholderiales bacterium | reverse complement strand
AGACCACCGACCAGAACGTCGAGTGGACGCGAAACACCTACACCGCACTCGAACCGTTCCGAGCCGGCCGCCGCTATGTCAACTACCTTTCGTCCGACGATGGCGACGCCGTCCGCACAGCGTACGGCCCAAACTACGAACGCCTAGTCGAAATCAAGAGGCAATACGACGCCGACAACGTCTTCCACTGCAATCACAACATCGACCCGGAGGGCTGCTAAGGCAGCCGCCAACGTCCTCGGTCGAGCATTCGCGAATACACCCTGACGTTCGCGAGGCGGCAGCCGGGCCTCGGCGCCCGCCTGGAGATGCCTTACGCGATCGAGGGCGGCTAAGCGCCGATCATCTCGTGCACAGGGAACTCCTTGATATCCGGCGGACCCTGCGGCTCGATGCCCGCCGCCGCCATTCCTTGCACGATCCGTGGAGCGAAGGCGTCGAAGTCAGCGCGGGACTCCCAGAAGTCGATGATCCCACCGTCGATCGGCCCCGAAGCGTGAAACAGCAGTCCCTTCGGCGGCGTCCGATCGGGGTTGACCTGGTCGTGGACGTGGTCGAACTGCTCCTGGCTGACTCCCGCCAGCTTGATGCGAATACCGACAGCCACTGCGAACCCACTTTCGTTTGAACCTAAGACCCTCCCTGCGAGTCTCGCACTTCGCGACGTCACGCGCTCGGCTGCGTCAGCATCCTCTCACCTGAACCCATGGCGTGAGCGGTTCCGGAACCTCTTCCACGAACGCCGATGAGTTTCGACAGCGGCATGAGTCGAATGAGAGACTGAACCCGTCGTCTGCCGGAGGTGAAGCAAGGTGTCACGCACGGTTTTGCTCGTAGGGACCCGCAAGGGCCTGTTCATGCTCGAGAGCGACGCCGACCGCCAGAACTGGTCGATGCGCGGCGCGTACTGCGAGGGGTGGCCCGTCTACCACGCGGTTTACGACCAGGATTCAGGCGCGATCTACGCCGCCGCGGCCAGCGAGTGGCACGGCTCGTCGATCTGGCGCAGCCCCGATCTCGGCGAGACCTGGACGCAGTCGAGCGAAGGGCTCGCGTACGAGGACGGCCGCCGGATGTCCAAGGTCTCGAGCCTGTCGGCTGCCCACGGCCGCGTGCTCGTCGGCGTCGAGGCGCCGGGCATCTTCGAGAGCCGCGACGACGGGGCGACCTGGTCAGCGTACTCGATGCTCGAAGGTCAGCCGGGCAGCGAGGGCTGGGACGACCCCTCGAACCAGCCGCCCGGCCACCTCGGCATCTCCGCGATCACTTCGGACGAGAAGGATCCCAAGCACGTCTGGGCGATCGTGCAGGGCTTGAGCCTCTTCGAGACGACCGACGACGGCAAGTCGTGGACGCCGCGCAACCGCGGCCTTCGCGCCGACTGGCCGCGCGAGCACGAGGAGGTCGGCTTCTGCGTCCACAAGTTCGTGCGGTCGCGCGCCGACGAGCAGCGGATGTACCAGCAGAACCACGTCGGCATGCACCGCTCGGACGACGCCGGGGCAACCTGGACGGAGATCACCGAAGGACTGCCGACCGAGTTCGGGTTCGCCGCTGCGGCGCATCCACACGACCGCGACACGTTCCACGTGATCCCGCTCGACCCGGGCCACGGTCGCACGATGCCCGACGGCCAGGCGGCCGTCTGGCGGACGAAGGACGCCGGCTCGAGCTGGGAGCGCCTCGCGAACGGGCTCCCGCAGGAGAACGCGTACCTGGGCGTCCTGCGCCACGGGATGAGCGGCGACACGTACGACACGCCGGGCTACTACTTCGGCACGAGCACCGGCCAGGTGTTCGCGAGCGCCGACGACGGGGAAAGCTGGAGCGAGATCGCGAGCTACCTGCCGGCGATCTCGTCGGTCGAGGTCGCGATCGTCGACTAGCCATGGCCGACGTCCACCTGCCGACGACGTTGATGCCGCTGTTCGCGGGGTTGCCGCGCCGCCTCGATCTCGAGGCGGCGACGGTCGACGACGCAATCGGCCGGCTCGATGCGAAGTGGCCGGGACTGCGTGACCGGTTGTGCGACCCGAGCGGCGGCCACATCCGGATGCACATCCACGTCTATGTCGATCGTGAGCGGGCGGGGCTCGATACGCCGCTCGAGCCTCGCTCGCGCGTCGACGTGATCGCGGCGATCTCGGGCGGCTAGATGATTGGGAATCAATCATCTACCGCGAGCCTGATGACCTCGCGGCGGAACGGCAGCCCGTCGCCGCGCGGCGGCGCATCGAGCTCCTCCGCGTAGCGGCGCCCGTCCCAGACCGCGGACGCGATCGTCCCGGGCGCGAGTGCGTCGCCGATCGCCGTCAGGCCGAGGCTCCGCGCCAGCGCATCGTCGGGAATCCTGGCCGTCACGAGCACGAGTGACTCGATCGGCAAAGACGCCGGTCGGTCCGTCAACGTCGACACGAGCGCGGCGCTGTTGTCCGAGACGCCGACGAGGCGGTGGGAGGTCACGAGCTCGACGCCCGCTTCGACGAGCCGCCGGTGAATTCGCCGTTGCTCCATGGTATTCACCGTCCACTCCGAGACGAGCGCTGCAGGCGTGACGAGCGTGACGCGGCTTCCCTCCGACGCGAGCAACTCCGCGAGCGCGCCGCCGAGGTAGTAGTGGTCGTCGTCGTAGAGCACGACACGGCCGCCCGCGGGGCGCGCGCCGGCGAAGAGGTCGCCCGGCGTCAGCACGTCGACGAGGTCGATCGGGATCGGCCGCCTGTGGTGCCGCCCGATGCCGTCCGCGCGCCAATGCGCGCCGGTCGCGACCGCGACATGGTCGAAGCCGTACTCACGCACCTCGTCGGCCGTCACCGTGCTCTCGAGCGCGATCGCGACGTTCGGGAGCTTCGCGAGCTGGCTGCGCCGGTAGTCGACGACGCGGATCCACGCTGCGAGACCGGGCAGCCGAGCCTCGTGCAGCACGCGCCCGCCGAGCTCGCGCGTCGCCTCCGCAAGCGTCACCTCGTAGCCGCGTTTCCCGAGCGCCATCGCCGCTTCGAGGCCGGTCGGCCCGCCGCCGACGACGAGCACGTTTGCGTCGGATCCGCGCGGCCGGAACCGTTCGGGATGCCAGTCGCGCCGCCACTCCTCGCCCATCGACGGGTTCTGGGTGCAGCGGATCGGCGTCATCGTCCAATCGCCGGTCACGCACACGTTGCAGCCGATGCACTCGCGAATGTCCTCGAGCCGTCCCTCTTCGACCTTCACCGGAAGGAACGGATCGGCGATCGACGGTCGCGCGGCGCCGACCAGGTCGAGGACGCCGTTCCGCACGAGCCGCACCATCGTGTCCGGCGACGTGAGCCACCCGACTCCGACGACGGGCTTCGACGTCAGCTGCTTGATCCCGCGAAAGTGCTCCTCGGTCCACGCCTCGTGCCCGAACCGGGACGGCAGCGAGTCGTCCTCCCAGACACCGACCATCACGTCCCACACGTCGGGCAGCTCGCCGATCAGCTCGAACAGCGGGTCCATGTCGCCGCGCTGGATCCCGTCGGCGCCCTGCAGCTCGTCGACGACGATGCGGCAAGCCACGGCGGCGCGTCCCGCGCACTCCTCACGCGTGTCCTCGAGCACCTCACGCAGGAGCCGCGCGCGGTTCGCGAGCGTTCCCCCGTAGTCGTCGTCGCGCAGGTTCGACCACGGCGAGAGGAAGTGCTGGAACGTCGAGAGGTTGTGCGCGGCGTAGACGTAGACGAGGTCGTAGCCGGCGGTCAGCGCGCGTCGAACGGCGGCGCGGTGGCGGCGGCGCAGGTCGGCGATGTCTCTGTGCGTCATCGCGCGCGCCTGGATCGGCTCGTAGCCCTTGACCGGCAGGTGCGACGGCCCGGCCGGCGGGACGCGGCCGTAGAGGTTCGCGGACGCCATCCCGTTGTGGACGAACTCGATCCCCGCCAGCGCGCCGTGCGCGTGCACCTGCGTGACGAGGCGCTCGTGCATCGGGATGTCGTCGTCGTCCCACAGCCGACCTTCGACGAAGCCGCTCGTGTCGGAGTCGGGGTGGAAGTCGACCTCCTCGGTGCAGACGACGGCCCAGCCACCCTCGGCCTTGACGCCGCGCATCACCGCGTGCGCCGTCGGGTCGCGGTGGCCCATGCCGTTGCAGTGCGGAACCTGGAAGAACCTGTTGCGCGCGGTGACCGGGCCGAGCGCAACAGATTCGAACAGCACGTCGTAACGAGGGTCTCTCAACGCATCGCAGGCTACGCGACGGCGTCGAGAAGGCGCATGCGCGCGTCCTCCAGCTCCGACTTCAGGTCGCGGAGGCCCGCTCTGCGCGCCCCTCCGGCCTTTAGCCGGTGCAGCTGCCGCCGCCGCTCCTCGAGCTCGTCGAGGAGGGCGGCGACCTGCAGTTGATGTTCGCGGCGGCTCGAGACGGCGACCGTCATGCCGCCTCGCTGACGGGCCGCGACTCCGACGCGCGGAGCTCCGCCACCGGTGCCTGGGCCGGGGTGCGAAGCAGCGTGCCGGTGAGGGCGGCGCCGAGGACCAAGAGCGCGGTCAGGACGTACAACGCCGTCTGGAAGCCGTGGTCGAGCGCAGCGGCACTGCCGACCGGTGCGCCGTCGAAGTGAGACGTCGCCGACGAGGCGATTGCCGTCGTCGCCGCGATGCCGATCGCACCGCCGATCTGCCGGCTCGTGTTCACGAGACCGGACGCGATCCCCGCATCCGCGCGACTCACGCCGGCGAGACTCGCGATCGTCACCGGGACGAACGCGAGGCCGAGGCCCGCGCCGCCCAGCACGAAGGCCGGGAACAGGTCCCAGAAGTAGCGCCCGTCCACCGGCAGCCGCGTGAGGTACGCGACCGAGGCGGCAGACATCAGGAGTCCTGCAGTCAAGGTCGTGCGAACGCCGACCCGGCCCACGACCACCTGCGCGAGGTTCGAGACGACCACGACAGTCAGCGCGAAGCCGACGAATGCGACCCCGCTCTGAACCGCGCTGTAGTGCAGCACCTCCTGCAGGTAGAGCGCGAGGACGAAGAACTCCGAGAATGTCACCGCGCCGAGGATCGCCATGGCTCCGTTGGCAGTCGAGAGCGCCCGCGAGCGGAAGATCCGGAGCGGGAGCAGGGGCCACGGCGAACGCAGCTCGATGACCAGGAACGCGCCGATCAGCGCAACCGACGCAGCGAGCAAGGACAGCGTCTCGGGTGTGCTCCAGCCGTGGTTCGTTCCGCGGGTGAGCGCGTAGACGAACAGCATCAGCCCGCCCGTGACGGTTGTCGCGCCCATGAGGTCGAAGTGCCGGTGGCCGAGGTCGGGCCGGCTCTCGCGCAGGAGGACCGGTGCGAGCAGTGCCGCGGCGATGCCGACCGGGACGTTGATGAAGAAGATCCACGACCAGCTCAGGTAGCTCGTGAGCAGCCCGCCGAGCAGCACGCCGACGGCAGCACCGCTGCCGGATGCCGCGCCGTAGATGCCGAGCGCGAGATTGCGCTCGCGCCCTTCGGCGAACGAGGTGACGAGCAGCGAAAGGGCCGCAGGCGCGAGCAGCGCTCCGCCGAGCCCCTGGAGGGCGCGGAACGCGATCAGCGACGCTTCGGACCACGCAAGCCCGCAGAGGAGCGAGCTCGCAGAGAAGACGAGGAGCCCGACGACGAAGAGGCGGCGACGCCCGACGAGGTCGGCCAGCCGGCCGCCGAGGAGCAGTGCACCACCGAAGAGGATGGCGTAGGCGGACACGACCCACTGCAGGCTCGTCGCCGAGAAGCCGAGGTCGGACTTGATGGACGGGAGCGCGACGTTCACGATCGCGACGTCGAGGATGACCATGAACTGCGCGGTCACGATCAACGCGAGGGCGCTCCAGCGCCGGGAAGCTGAGGTTGTAGTCGGTGTCACTAATTGAGCTCCTTGATCGTTGTAAAGATCAACAGTATACAGACGCAACGATGGACGCGCTACACTTCTTCCTGTGAGTGACGTGATGACGACCAGTGGCAAGGTGGCGATCCGGCTACCGGAGGAGCTCACGTCGTCTGCGCTCTTCCTGCTCAAGCGGCTCGGGATGGCCGCCAAGGAACGGTCGTTCTCCGCCTACGAGGAGCTCGGCCTCCACCCCTACCACCACGCGATCCTCGCGGTGCTCGACGAGGGGACTCGCGAGACGCAGGGGTCGATCGCGGACTCGCTCGGCTACGACCGGGGCCAGCTCGTCGGTCTCCTCGACGAGCTGGAGACCGCCGGTCTCGTCGAGCGCCGCCGCGACCCGTCCGACCGCCGCCGCCACGTGGTGCAGATGACGACGACGGGGCGGAAGACGCTCGCGAAGCTTCGCGCACTCTCGAAGAGCCTCGAAGAGGACTTCCTCGCACCGCTCGACGAGCGCCAGCAGAAGGTCTTGCATGCGCTGCTCCTCGCGCTCGCCGAGGAGCACCTGCCGACCTGCCGCCGCGACCTCGCCTAGATCTTCTCGCCCGCGCGCAGCGGGGGGAACCTCGCACCGAGCCCGTCGACCTCGACCTGGAAGAGCTCGTGCGGCTCGCGCAGACCCTGGAAGCGCCAGCTGCCGAGGCTTCGTAGCTCGAACCCGGCGGCGGGCGACCCCTGCAGAGCCGTGCGGGCCGCCGACGACACGACGATCTGCCCGCCGTGCGCCCCGTAACAGATGCGTGCGGCAGCGTGGACGGCGAGGCCGACGTACCCCGTCTCCGTCAGCGTCGGGCGGCCGCTGTGGATCCCCGCGCGGACGCGAACCTCGACTCCGTCGGGCCACGGGCCCTCCACCATGGCGCGTTGCAGCTCCACCGCTGCGTCGAGCGCCGCCGGCGCGTGCTCGAACACCGCGAAGAACTCGTCGCCGCGCGCGTCGACTTCGTGACCGCCGGCCCGGCGGACAGCGCGCCGCAGCACGCGCCGCACCGAAGCGGCGAGTGACGCATAGCGGTCGTCGAGGCGCGCGAGCAGCTCGGTCGAGCGCTCGATGTCCGTGAGCAGGAACGTGACGTGACCCTTGGGCAGGCGCCGCTGCGGCTGGAGCTGCGCGCTGATGAAGCCGATGGGGGCGACGCCGTGCTTCTGCGCGGCCCGCAGGAGCCGGAGCCGCGCGCGGTCGCGCGCCGCCTCGTCGTCGAAGACGACCTGGTTGAACCGCGAGAGCGCGTTCCGTACGTGCGCGGCGTCGTTGATCGGGAGCCGGCGCTTGCCGGTCGAATCGATGTACGCGAACACACTGTCAGGAAGCTGTGCGCGGGCCTTTGCGTCCAGTTTGGCCACGCATCGATGATGGCACGGGCGCGCCGGGCGGGCGCGTCTCCACGTGCCGTCTATAGTCATCGCCGTGACGGCCGTCGAGCTCGACGCGCCGCGCGCGGCTCCACGGGAAGCCTGGAGGCTGACGCTCGGCCGGTTTCTGTCCGACCGTGCTGCCGTGGCGTCGCTCGTCGCGTTCGCGCTCGTCCTCTTCGCCTCGTTCGCGGGTGGGCCGATCGTGAGCGCGATCGTCGGCCACAACGGGTTCGACCAGTTTCCGTACGCGACCGATGCGAACCTCGATCCCGCCGGCGTCTGGTCGCACGTGCCGACGACGACCCAGGTTCGCCTGGACGAGTACAGCAACGTCCTGCCGCCCCCGAAAGGCTCGCCGACGACGCTGATGGTGCTCGGGGCGGACGGACCGCTCGGCCGCGACGAGTTCATCCGCGTGCTCGACGGCGGCAAGGCGTCGGTCGAGGTCGGTGTCTTCGCCGTCCTGATCTCGGCGCTGATCGCGGTGCCGCTCGGCTGCCTCGCCGGGTTCTACGGCGGGAAGGTCGACGCGGTGGTCTCGCGGCTGACGGAGTGGGTGATGGCGTTCCCGCTCATCTTCTTCCTCGTCTACGCGACCGTTCACCTGACGCCGACTTTGCGGCCGATCGGCTGGGGCCACGACATCCCTGCCGGCGTGCCGATGGTCGCGCTCCTGATCGGCGCCTTCACCTCGTTCTATCCGCTGCGCCTCGTGCGTGCGCAGCTCCTCACGTTGCGGAACGCCGAGTTCGTCGACTCGTCGCGCATGGTCGGTGCGTCCGGCCTGCGCATCATTCGCAAGGACCTGCTTCCGCACCTCGTTCCGACGTTGCTCGTCTGGGGCGCGGTCGCCGTGGCCACGGACATGCTGCTGGAGGTCGGCCTGTCCGTGATCGGCGTCGGCGTGCAGTCGTCGACCGCGACTTGGGGAACGCTGCTCGCGCAGACGACGGGCACGATCTACAACGCGGGGCCGGGAGGAGGCGCGCACCACACGACGTGGCACACCGTGTGGCCGACGATCGCGATCCTCATCTCCGTCGTCTCGCTCAACCAGCTCTCCGAGAGCTTCCGTCGCGCGATCGAGCCGTGGCGTCGATGAGGCGGATCGGTCTCTTCATGGCGCGGCGGATCGCCGGCGGCGTGCTGACGCTGTGGGCGATCGTGACGCTGACCTGGCTCATGTACTGGTCGCTGTCGCCGCAGCCCGGCCGGTTCGTGTACCCGCTCGGGATCAAGGTCACCCCGTACCAGTTGCAGGACGGGGCGCGCCGGCTCGGTGCCGCCCGCCCGAAGCTGACGCAGTACGGCGACTGGTGGTGGCACCTGCTGCACGGGAACTTCGGGCACCAGTGGAGCTTCGCCTCGCTGAACGACAACGTGCTCACGACGGTTCCGATCGCACCGACGCTGTACCCGGCGCTCCGCGCGACGCTGTGCATCCTGATCGGCGGCGCGATCCTCGCGGTGGTGATCTCGCTTCCGCTCGGCGCGATCTCCGGCCGGAGAGTCGGCTCGCTCGCCGACAAGGTGATCTCCTTCGTCGCGCTCATCGGCGTGTGCACGCATCCGATCGTGACCGGGAAGCTGCTCACTCAGTGGTTCGGGATCGACCTGAAGTGGCTACCCGCAGGCGGGTACTGCACGTTCGTGAAGCATCCGACGCCGGCCGGCTACCCGCCGGGGTACGAGTCGTGCGGCGGGCCGGTCGCGTGGACGACGCACCTGATCATGCCGTGGTTCACCTTTGCGTTCCTCTTCCTCGCGCTCTACACACGGATGATCCGCGCGAGCGTCGCTGAGTCGATTCACGAGGACTACGTGAGGACCGCACGTGCGAAGGGTGCCCGCGAACGCCGCGTCATGGCGTTGCACGTGCTGCCGAACGCATCGCTGCGCGTGCTCACGATGGTCGGCATGGACATCGGCACCGCGCTCGGTGTCGCGGTCTTCGTCGAGTTCGCCTACGGGATCTCCGGGCTCGCACGGCTCTCGGTCAACGCCATGGCCGGCGACCCGAGCGCGGAGGCGACCGACCTGCCGATGCTCCTCGCCGTCGTGACCGTGATCGCGTTGATCGTCGTGATCGGGAATCTCGTCGTCGACACGCTCTACGCGGTGGTCGATCCGCGGACCGGTGCCGCCGACCGCCCGGGCCGGACGAAGGAGATCGCGGCCGGCGTCATGTGACGAAGCTCCCGCCGCCGCGTCAGCCACGGCGGCGGGAGTCTGTCCCCCGACAGGATCAGCCTGCGTTGAAGGGGTGCACGAGCGGGTTCATGCTCGCGTAGAGCCCGCTCGGGTTCGGGTACCAGAGCCACACGTGGAGCGTGATCAGGTTCGGGTGCCAGAAGGTGAACTTCGCTCCGGAGCCCGGAGCGGTGGTGGCGCACGCGTCCTGCGACGCGGCCGCGACGAATGTGCCGTCCGCGTAGTGGCATGCCGCCGGGAACGCTCCGTACCTGGCGCCCGGTAGCGGGGCCGTCTTCGGCTTCGCCGTGAACACCCACTCGAGCGCGGCGAGCTGGTACGACGTGCCGGTCTTCTCGTAGACGAGGATCGGCGGCTTCGCGGGGTCGAACCCCGTGATCTTCCCGTTCAGGAAGTGGTAGCCCATATCGGGGATCATCTTCGTGATGATCGAATAGCCGGCCGACTTGGCGGCGTTCAGGTTGGTGACGTATCTCGCCGTCGAGATCCTTGCCTTCGACAGCGCCGTCGCGAGCGCCGGGCTCGTCACCTGCGTCTTCATGCCGGCCATCGAGCCCATCGGGGTCACCGCCGAAGCGGGCGTGCGAGCGCCTGCCGACGCCCACGTGGCCGCGGTGCCCACGGCAACCGCGAGCATGGTGAGCGTGACGAGCAATGCTTTCGGCATCTCTAGTCTCCTCAGTCGCTGGACGCCTTCGACGCTACGGCGGCCGGGTCGCGCCCACATGGGCAGCGCTGCCCATCTTGTGCGCGGTGGCTACCCGTTTGTCGGCGAGTAACGTCTCGGCGATGCAACTCGTCGAGCGCCTGAGGCTGATCGGCACGGATCCGGAGGACGACGAAGACCTGCGCGCCCGCAAGGCGCTGCTCGTCCTGATCTCGGTCCTGATCCTCCCGGTCGCCGCGCTCTGGGCTGCGCTGTACCTCTCGTTCGGCTCGCCGGTCGGTTGGGCGCCGGTCGCCTACTTCGCGGTGCTGGCCGGATCGATCGCGGTGTTCTCGCGCACGCGCAACTTCCTGTGGCTGCTCCGGGTCGGACAGGTCGCGATCCTTTTTGCGCCGACGCTCTCGATGATCCCGCTCGGCGGGTTTCTCGGGGCCGGCGGCGTGGGGTTGTGGGCGATCCTCGCGCCGCTCGGCTCACTGGTGTTCGAGCGGGTCGAATCGGCCGTTCGCTGGTACGTCGCCTTCGCGGTCGTCTTCCTCGGCGCGGGGATCGCAGGCGAGCTCGTCGGGCCCGTCTCGCCTCGGGTGCCTCGCTGGTTCACGACCACGATGCTCGGCCTGAACATCACCGTGGGCGGCGCGATCGTGTTCACGCTTCTCGCGGTGTTCGCGAACGAGCGGCGCGCTGCGCTCGACGCGCTCCGCGTGGAGCAGGCGAAGGCGGAGGATCTGCTGCTGAACATCCTTCCGAAGTCGATCGCCGAGAAGCTGAAGGCCCAGACGCGGCCGATTGCCGACCACTTCGGCTCGGCCTCGATCTTGTTCGCCGATGTCGTCGACTTCACGCCGTGGTCGGAGCGGCTGCGGCCCGAAGAGGTGGTCGGGCACCTCGATCTCCTGTTCAGCCACTTCGACGGGCTCGCCGAGGAGCACGGCCTCGAGAAGATCAAGACGATCGGCGACTGCTACATGGTGGCAGCGGGTGTTCCGACCCCACGACCCGACCATGCCCGAGCGCTGGCACTCGTGGGGCTCGACATGCTCGACGCGATGCGCGAGCACGACGAGCTCGCGGCGCTGGAGCTCGAGTTGCGGATCGGCATCAACTCCGGCCCGGTCGTCGCCGGCGTGATCGGCCGGAAGCGCTTCCTCTACGACCTCTGGGGCGACGCGGTGAACACGGCGAGCCGCATGGAGTCGCACGGCGCGCCGGGGCGGATCCAGATCACGCGCTCGACCTACGAGCTCCTTGCGGACGAGTTCGACTGCGAGCCGCGCGGCACGATCTTCGTCAAGGGGAAGGGAGAGATCGAGGCGTGGTACCTCTCGAGACGGGCCGCCGCTACGACAGCGGCAAGGTGATCCGGAACGTCGAACCGACGCCGTGGCTCGACCGCACGGCCAGCTCGCCGCCCATCTGGCGGATGAGCGCCCTGCTGATGTACAGACCGAGGCCAGAGCCGCCCACGCCGTTCGTCATCGCGGGATCGAGGCGATAGAACTTCTCGAAGATCCGCTCGTGCTCGTCGGCGGGAATCCCGAGCCCGCGGTCGGCGACCTCGATCGTCCCGAGGGTGTCGTCGGAGGCGACGCTCACCGCGATCTCGCCGCCCGCTGGTGAGTACTTGACGGCGTTGTCGATCAGGTTCGCGACGACTTGCCGCAACCGATCAGGATCTGCCGTCACGCAAACCGGGGACATCGAGTTGCGCAGCGTGAGCTCGATCTCCCGCGGCTTGTGGAGGCGCGCCGCGTTGAGGACGTCGTCGCAGACCGCACTCGCATCGACCGTCTGCGGCTGGAGTTGGAGGTCGACCGCGTCGAGCTGGGCCGACACGAGCAGCTGGTCCATGAGGACGCGCAGACGCTCCGACTGCGACTCGATCATCTCGAGAAACCGCGCACGCATCTCCGCGGGAAGCTCGTGGTCGTCTCGGCGTAGGGTTCGCACGGCGCCGTAGACGGCCGAGAGCGGTGTCCGCAACTCGTGTGCGGCAGTCGCGACGAAGTCCGACCGAAGCTGTT
>JAICUZ010000331.1 GCA_025935595.1 Burkholderiales bacterium | reverse complement strand
TACGTCTTCAACTTCGGGCGAACCGAGGTGCAGAACTTCCTGCTCGCGAACGCGCTCTTCTGGCTCCGCGAGTACCACGTCGACGGCCTCCGCGTCGACGCGGTCGCGTCGATGCTGTATCTCGACTACTCGCGCAAGCAGGGCGAGTGGGTGCCGAATCGCTTCGGTGGGCGTGAGGATCTCGAGGCGGTCGCGTTCCTGAAGGAGTTCAACGAGCTGGTGCACGCACGCGAGCCGGGGGTCATCTCCGCCGCCGAGGAGTCGACTGCGTGGCCGGGCGTGTCGCGGCCGACGTACGTCGGTGGGCTCGGCTTCGGCTTCAAATGGAACATGGGCTGGATGCACGACACGCTCGGCTACTTCCAGCACGAGCCGATCCATCGGCGCTATCACCACCACGAGCTGACGTTCTCGCTCGTCTACGCCTGGAACGAGAACTTCGTCCTGCCGCTGTCGCACGACGAGGTCGTGCACGGCAAGCGCTCGCTGCTCGAGAAGATGCCGGGTGACCGTTGGCAGCAGCTCGCGAACCTGCGCGCGCTCTACGCCTACATGTGGGCGCACCCCGGGAAGAAGCTCCTCTTCATGGGCGGCGAGCTCGCGACGCCGTGGGAATGGTCCGACCAGGCCGAGCTGCCGTGGTCGCTGCTCGAGCACGCCGAGCACGCAGGCATGCGTGACCTCGTGCGCGATCTGAACGCCATCTACCGCGACGAGCCCGCGCTCTGGGAGGTCGACTTCTCGCCCGACGGCTTCCGTTGGCTCGAGCCCAACGACGCGCTGTCGAACGTGTTCGCGTTCATGCGCATCTCACGCGACGGCGAGCGACCGCTCGTCTGTGTCGCGAATCTCTCGCCGGTACCCCGCGAGGGCTACCGCGTGGGGCTGCCGAAGGCCGGCGAGTGGGTCGAGCTCCTGAACACCGACTCGACCTACTACTCGGGGGCCGGGGTCGGGAACATGGGGAAGGTGACCGCGCAAGCGCCGGGATGCCACGGCGAGCCGTTCGGCGCGACGCTGACGCTCCCGCCGCTCGCGGTCGTCTGGCTGCGCCCCGAGCGATGAGCGCGGTCACGCAGGTGTGGCAGCGGCCGTGCGGTGCCGTGCCACTCACCGAGGGCGGCGTCGAGTTCCGCGTCTGGGCGCCGGGCGCGTCGCGGGTCGCGGTTCGGCTCCACGATCGAAAGCATCCGCTCGAGCGGCTCGAAGACGGCGTCTGGACGACGGACGTCTTCGCCGACCCGGGCGACGACTACCTGTTCGCGCTCGACGGCGAGCTCTTGCCCGACCCGTGGTCGCGTTCGCAGCCGCACGGCGTTCGCGGCCCGTCCCGCATCGTCGACACCTCAGCGTTCTCGATCGCCGCCGGGCCGGCGCTGTCGCTCGACGAGCTCGTCATCTACGAGCTGCATGTCGGGACATTCACACCAGAAGGCACGTTCGATGCGGTGATCCCGCATCTCCGTGGGTTGCGCGAGCTCGGCGTCGCGGCGATCGAGCTGATGCCGGTCGCGACGTTCCCCGGGAACCGCGGGTGGGGATACGACGGCGTCTACACGTTCGCGCCCCACGCGGCGTACGGCGGGCCGGAGGCTCTGGCGCGGCTTGTCGACGCGGCTCACCGTGAGAGCCTCGGGGTGCTCCTCGACGTCGTCTACAACCACATCGGCCCGGGGTCGGAAGCAATCGGCGCGTTCGGCCCGTATTTCACCGACCGCTTCGAGACCTTCTGGGGCCGAGCGATCGACTATGCACAACGAGCCGTGCGCGAGTGGGCCATCCAGAACGCGATCATGTGGACGAGCGAGTACCGGCTCGACGGCCTGCGGCTCGACGCGGTGCATTCCGTCCACGACGACTCGCCGGTTCACGTGCTCCGGGAGCTGAAGGAACGTGTGACCGGTCTCGTCGTCAGCGAGATGGGCCGCGCCGACTTCACGCCGCTCGACGATTGGGGACACGACGCGATGTGGCTCGACAATCTCCACCACGAGCTCCATGTCGCGCTGACGAGAGAGCGCGACGGTTACTACGACGGACACGGCAGCCCGGAGGGAATCGTGCGCGAACTGACGCGGCCACATGCCGAGCGCCTCGTCGTCGCCGCACAGAACCACGACCAGGTCGGGAACAGGGCGATGGGTGACCGGCTGCCTTCCGACGCGCACCGTGTCGCGCTCGCAGTCGTGCTCTTCTCGACCTGCACGCCACTGCTCTTCATGGGCGAGGAGAGCGACGAGGCGGCGCCGTTCCAGTTCTTCACCGATCACATCGATCCCGAGGTCGCCGAAGCGACGCGCGCGGGTCGCAAGCGCGAGTTCGGCGCCTTCGCCTCGTTCGATCAAGAGGTTCCCGACCCGCAAAGCGTCGAGACGTTC
>JAICUZ010000174.1 GCA_025935595.1 Burkholderiales bacterium | reverse complement strand
CATCGGCGCGCCCGAGATCATCCTCCTGCTCCTCGTCGCTCTGCTCCTCTTCGGTGCGAAGCGGCTGCCGGAGATCGGTCGGTCGCTCGGCAGCGGGATGCGTGAGTTCAAGGATTCGGTGACCGGCAACACGCCGAGCCATTCCGAGACGACCACGCAGCTTCCCGTGGGGACGCAGGACACGACCCCCACGCCGCAGCGCGAAAACGAAACCGTTCGTTAGCGACTCATGCGCTTCCGCCCACCGCGCCGACTTGGGCACGGCGAGGAGGCGACGCTCGTCGAGCACCTCGAAGAGCTGCGGCAGCGGCTGTTCGTCTGCCTCGGGACGCTGATCGTCGGCTTCATCGTCGCGTACGTCTTCCACAAGCATCTCGTCCACTGGCTCGAGCTTGCGCTGCCGAAGGGCGACCGCAAGCTGACGACCCTGACGATTGGCGAGCCGTTCATGACGTCGCTGTGGCTCTCGGTCTACGCCGGGTTCCTGGTCGCGCTGCCGGTGATCATCTGGCAGGCCTGGGCGTTCTTCCTTCCCGCCTTCGACCAGTCGCACGCGCGCCTACTGCGCGTGTTTGTCGTCATCGCCACGTTCATGCTTGTGGTCGGCGTCGCGTTCGGCTACTGGATCGCGCTGCCGAAGGCGTCGCACTTTCTCGCGAACTACGACAAGGACCAGTACCAGTCGTTCATCCGCGCGCGCGACTACATCGGCTTTGCCGCGAAGGTCCTCGTCGCGATGGCGATCGTCTTCGAGCTGCCGCTGTTCGTCGTCGGACTGACACGAATCGGGATCGTCGAGACGCGCACGCTGCGCCGCTCGCGACGCGTCGGCTACTTCGTCGTGTGCTGCATCGGCGTCCTGCTGCCTGGCGTCGACCCGGTGACGACGATCATGGAGACGATCCCGCTGCTCGTGCTCTACGAGGCCTCGATCTGGGCCTCGGTGCTGCTCGAGCGCCGCGCCACGTCCCCGATCGGCACGTGACGACAGCCGTATCTGCGGACTGGGTGCTCCCGGTCGACAGCCCGCCGATCGAGGGCGGAGTCGTCCGCTACGAGGACGGCCGGATCGTCGAGGTCGGGCCGGGCCGGGCTGAACGGCATTTCGCCAAGGCGGCGATCGTGCCCGGCTTCGTGAACGCGCACACGCACCTCGAGTACGCGAGCTACGCCGGCTTCGGCGACGGGATGCCGTTCGGCCCGTGGATCACGACGCACATCGCTCGCAAGCGGCAACTCGACGCCGAGGGCATGCTCGCGGTCGCGCGGCTCGGCGCGCTCGAATGCCTGCGCTCCGGCGTGACGACAGTCGCCGACTACAGCTTCTCCGGCGCCGCCGCGCAAGCAGCGGCGGAAGCCGGGCTCCGGGCGATCGTCTACCTGGAGGTCTTCGCGGTCCCGCCGGCCGACGCGGAGCAGCAGTGGCACGAGAAGCGCGCACTGGTCGAAGAGACCCCGCTCGTCCGGATCGGGATCTCGCCGCACGCGCCCTACACCTGCTCGCTCGACACCTACCGCTTCTGCCTCTCGCTCGGCGTGCCGGTCGGCACGCACCTCGCGGAGAGCCCGAACGAGACCGAGTGGCTCCTGAACGGCGGCGGCCCGCTCGCAGAGATCGGCATGTTCCTCGTCGAGCCGCCCGGCAAGCGGCCGGTCGCGGCGCTCGAGCCGGTGCTCGGCCCGGAGCTCCTGTGTGCGCACTGCGTCGAGGTCGACGAGCCCGAGATCGCGCTGCTGGCGGCCCGCGACGTTCCCGTCGCCCACTGCCCCCGCTCCAACGCCGTCCTCGGCTGCGGCGTCGCGCCGCTGACGGCGCTCCGAGCCGCCGGCGTCCGGGTGGGGCTCGGCACCGATTCGCCGGCCTCGACTCCGTCGTTCGACGTGTTCGAGGAGCTGCGCACGGCGATCTACGCGGCGCGCGCCCGGGAGCAGCGCGCAGACGCGCTCGGAGCTACCGAGGCGCTCGTGCTCGCCACGATCGACTCGGCACGCGCCCTGCGACTGGACGCGGAGGTGGGTACGCTGACCGTCGGAAAGCGCGCCGATCTGACGGTCGTCTCGCTGGCCGGGAGCCCGTACCATCCGGTCGAGGATCCGGCTGCGGCGGTCGTGTTCGGCGGCTCTCCGGACCGAGTGCTCGAGACGATCGTCGACGGACAGACCCGCTACCGGAAGGCCATCCAGACACAGTGGCGAGAGGCACGCAACATCGCAAGCGCCGCACGGGCTCGAATGCTCGGAAGCCCGCAACCGCCCCTTCCGTAGCGGCAACCCGGAAGCCGAAGCCGCCCGAGTGGCAGGAGCAGCTCTTCTTCCAGCGGCTGCGCGTGCACGCGAAGTGGGCATTCGTGCTGCTCGCGCTCGTGTTCGGACTCGGCTTCGTCTTCCTCGGCATCGGCTCCGGCTCGAACGGGATCACCGACGCGCTCCAGAACGCCTTCAACTTCGGCAAGTCGAGCGGCGGAGCGTCGATCTCGAGCCTCGAGCACAAGACGCAGAAGAATCCTCTCGACGCGAAGGCGTGGCGCGATCTCGCGACCGCCTACGAGACGAAACAGCGTACGAACGACGCGATCATCGCGCTGAGTCAGTACACGGGCCTGCGCCCCAAGGACGGCGACGCGCTCGCCGAGCTCGCAACCCAGTACAACCAGCAGGCGAGCCGGTACGCGACCGACTACCAGAACAGCTTGCAGGCCGCGGCGGTCCTGACGCCGCCGCGTGCCGCCTTCCCGCCGGCCGCCACGTCGCCGCTCGGCAAGGCGCTCGCCGACCCGAAGGCACTGCAGGACCCGATCTCGGCGACGCTCCAGGAGCAGGCCCAGGCGACGCAGCAAACGGCGCTGTCGAACTACCAGACGGCGATCAAGAACGCCGAGGGCGCATACCAGAAGCTGGCGAAGCTGACGCCCAAGGATCCGAACGCGCAGTTCCAGCTCGGTCAGGCCGCCGACTCCGCCGGCGATACCAAGGTCGCGCTTGCCGCCTACAAGGCCGTGGTCAAGCTCGTCCCGTTGAAGACGGATCCCTTGCGGACCGACGCCGAAGCGCGCATCAAAGCACTGGTGCCGACGGCCAAGAAGTAGACTCTCGCCCGTCGCGGCAAGCCGAATCCGGGGGGAACGATGAACTTCGATATCAAGACCGAGCAGATCTCCGACGACGCCTACGTGATCTCCCTCGCGGGCGAGGTCGACCTCTACACGGCCCCCGAGTTCAAGCAGCAGCTGCTCGAGGTGATCGGTCAGGGAGGCAAGAACGTGATCGTCGACTTCACGTCGACGACGTTCATCGACTCGACGACGCTCGGCGTCCTGGTCGGCGGTGTCAAGCGCCTCCGGACGAACGACGGCCAGCTGTCGCTCGTCTGCAGCGACCGGAACATCACGAAGATCTTCGAGATCACCGGCCTCGACCGTGTGTTCTCGATCTACGCCTCGCGCGACGAGGCGGTCTCGAACCTCGGCATCTCGCAAACGAGCTCGTAACCCTGCGCCGCGCCCTCGCAATAGCGACCGTCCTGCTCGTCGCGCTCGCCGCGGCCGGTTGCGGCGCGGTCGGGCGCGTGGGCCAGGGTGACGTCGCCCACGGGAAGCAACTCTTCCTCGCCACCACGAGCAAAGGCTCGTGCGCCTCCTGCCACACACTCGCGGATGCGAAGTCGACGGGGACGCTGGGCCCGAATCTCGACGACGCCTTCTCCTCGAGCAAGGCCCAGGGCTTCTCCGAGCAGACGATGGCCGACGTCGTCCGTGGGCAGATCGCATATCCGGAAGAGCCGATGCCGGCGAACATCTACCGCGGGCAGGACGCACGTGACATCGCCCTCTACGTCGCGAGGTGCGCGGGGAACCCGAGCTGTGGCGTGACGGCGGAGACCGCTGCGCCGCCCACGAAGTCGACATCGACATCGACATCGACCACACCCGCGGCGAAGCCGGACGGAAAGGCCGTCTTCACGAAGGCCGGCTGCGGCAGTTGCCACACGTTGAAGGCCGCCGGCTCGAGCGGCAACGTCGGCCCCAACCTGGATCAGCTGAAGCCGCCCAAGGCGACCGTGGCGCACCAGGTCGAGGTCGGCGGCGGCGCGATGCCCGCGTTCAAAGGGCAGCTGAGCGCCGCCGAGATCGACGCGGTCGCGGCGTTCGTCGCCGACAACGCCGGCAAGTAGCTCGCCTCGAAGCGGTGTCAGACACCTTTGGTGTCGGACACCAGCCGCTTGCCGAGCACCAGGTAGGGCGGGTACCCCACCCCGAAGTCCACCTCGGCGAGCTCGAGCCACGCATTCTTCGCGTAGAACCCTCGTGCCTTGCGCGAGCTGCGCTGCGTCGACAGGAGCGCCCGGTCGTGCGGCTGGCACGTCAACAGCTGCGCGAGAAGGCGCGAGCCGATTCCTCCCCGCTGGTATGCCGGCCGCACGTGCAGCTCGACGATCTCGAAGTGCGGCGGGTCGAGCCATTCGGCCCGCTGAGACGGCGTCAGGGCGCGGGCCACATGGTCCGTCCACCACTGCCCACGCTCCCCGGTATAGCCATAGCCGAACGCGACGACCGTCCCGGCGACGCGGGCGGCGAGAAACACGAAGTCCTCACGTGCGGCGTGTCGGGGCAACCGGTCACTCGCCCACTCGTCGGAGAGCGCACCCGCACCCAGCGCGGCTCGGTGCACGTCACGAAGCTCCGCCCACAAGGGGAGCGGATCGAGCTCGACGATCTCGATCAGGGGCGGTCGACGATGACGTGGGTGACGGGTAGTGCGAACCGCTCGCGCGCCTTCTCGACGACGCCGCGCTCGAGCCAGTGCGACTTCCCGAGCGGATGCGTGGAGACGACCAGCTCGTCCGGCCGGAACGTACGGAGGGCGTCCTCGATCGCCTGGATGGGATCCCCGTCGCCGATCTCGCCCGCCGCCTGGATGCCCGCGCCCTGCATCGTCTCGAGGCTCGTGTCGAGCCGGTGCTGTGCCTGCTCCCGAGCTTCGTCCTCGTCCGAGGCCCAGTGGCGAAGCGGCGAGTTGAGCGCCGGGCAGACCACGAGCACACGCGCGTCGCGGCCGGCGATCCGCTCGCGGATCGTGTCGAGGAGTTGCGAGCCGCCGACGGTCTCGTTCGCGACGACGAGCACACGGTGCTGCTCGGGCGGCGACGCAGCCGGCGCCTGACGCACCGGCGCTTCCGCTTCTCCACGGCCCATGACGAACCACCACAGAACGCCCGCCGTGAGCACGGCGAACACGGCGACGCCGACCCAGACGTTGATCACCGACCCGATCACGATCAGCGCGAAGTAGCCGATCGTCAGGAGGACGAACCGGAAGGCATCTGCCTCGCTCCGGATCGGGTTCCTCATCTTCGGCTAGAGCAGGTACACGGTCACGTAGACGACGATCCACATGACGTCGACGAAGTGCCAGTAGATGCCGCCGATCTCGACGCCGTGGTGATGCTCGGGCGAGAAGTGACCTTTGAACGCCCGGACGGTCATGATCGCGAGGATCGACAGGCCGACGAACACGTGCGCGCCGTGCAGGCCCGTCAGCCCGAAGAACGTCGCGGCGAACGACGTGTCGCCGGTGTTGAAGCCGATGCGGTGGTACTCGACCACCTGCGTGAGCAGGAACGCGATGCCGAGAAGCAGCGTCAGCACGAGCCCGGCCTGCAGCCCGGCGCGGTTGCCCTTCTTGATCGACGAGTCGGCCCAGTGCATCGTGAAGCTCGACGTGACCAGGATCAGGGT
>JAICUZ010000110.1 GCA_025935595.1 Burkholderiales bacterium | reverse complement strand
GGGTGCCCTCGCGGCGGTGGGCGAGCTCGTGGCGGCCGGGGCGCCGCGGGGCGTCGCTGCGGAGGTGGTCGCCCGGCTCAGTGGCGTTCCGCGCAACGACCTCTACAGGGGCACTCTGTGGCAACTTTGTAATCTCGATTGACAACGCGGCCATGTCGCTCCTACCCTGGAACGGCCGTTCTCGTTCCTGACAACAGAGGTGGTGTCGATGCGTCGTGTGCTTCTCGTCGCGGTTGTGACCGCGCTACTCGTCGCGCCGGTGGCGCGCGCCTGGACGTGGCCCGTCAGTGGTCCCGTCCTCCAGCCGTTCAGCTTCGACCCGGCGCACCCGTACGCGGCCGGCGAGCACCGTGGCATCGACATCGGCGCGGAGGCGGGTGACCCCGTGCGTGCTCCGATTGCGGGCGCCGTGACCTTCGCGGGCGGCGTCCCGAGTTCCGGTCGCGTGGTCACGATCACCACCGCGGACGGGCTCGCGGTCACGCTAACGCATCTGGGCTCGATCACCGTCGCATCGTCCACGATGGTCGCCGAGGGTGACGTGGTCGGCACGATCGGCCCCAGCGGCGACCCGGAGGTCGGCGATCCCTATGTGCATCTCGGCGTCCGGGTCGCATCCGACCCGCAGGGGTATCACGACCCACTCGCCTACCTGCCGGTGAGAACGCCGGCGGCTCCGGCGCCCGCACCGGCGCCGCCGGTCGCCCCTGTCCCCGCGCCGCAGCCGGCCGTGACGACCGCGGTGCAGGTCGTGGACACCCCGCCGCAGCCGGTGCCGGTCGCCCCTGCGGCCGGCTCGGCCCCGGCTGACGAACCGGTGCCCGCCGAAGCGGTGGCTCCCGTGGACGTCGCGCCCGTGTCAGGAATCCGCGTCGCGGCGACCGTGTCGCGCGCACCGGCGGCTGCGTCACCGCCGCAGCCCGCAGTCGGCCGCGTGGTCGTTCGGCCGAGCCACGCCGTGTCGTCGCCGAGTGCCGGGCGCCACGTGGCCACGCCAGCGGAGGCGAAGGCCGGGGCGGCACCTTCGCCACCGCTCGCAGTCGAGTCGGAGGACGCGCGCGCAGCCGATGCCGCCGGGCGTCCGACGGTCGTCGACGGGCGGGCCTTGGCACCGGCCGGTCCCGCGGTTGGTGCGCGGGCGCCCAGGTCTCGTCCGGTCGTCTCGGTAGACGCCGCGAGACGCCGCTCCGCGAGGATCCCTGTGTGGTCCCTGACGGCGG
The DNA here is from genome assembly GCA_025935595.1 of Burkholderiales bacterium. GTDB lineage: Bacteria > Actinomycetota > Thermoleophilia > Gaiellales > Gaiellaceae > PALSA-600. Next base: position 7,026 of record JAICUZ010000110.1, on the reverse strand, counting down.
TGGGCTTCGGCTGCCTGGGCGTGCTGCTGGGCGCCGCGGGCTTCGCGCGAACGCGCAGGCCTATCATGGTCGGTCATGCGCTTCTACGTGACAACGCCGATCTACTACGTCAACGACCGTCCGCACATTGGTCACTCCTACACGACGATTGCGGCGGACATCCTCGCGCGGCACCAGCGGCAGCGCGGGGTGGAGACGTTCTTCTTGACCGGCGTCGACGAGCACGCGACCAAGGTGTGGCGCGCCGCCGAGAACGCAGGGCTGTCCGCGCAGGAGTTCGTCGATCGCATCGCGGAGAGCTGGAGAGCGCTGCCTGAGCGACTGAACGCTGAGACCGACTTCTTCCTCCGGACGACGGACGAGGGCCACAAGGCGTTCGTCCGGCAGTTCCTCCAGCGGATCTACGACAACGGCGATGTCTACGAAGACGTGTACAGCGGTCCGTACTGCGTCAGTTGCGAGGAGTTCAAGAACGACGACGAGCTGGTCGACGGCAAGTGCCCGATCCACCTGATCCCGGTCGAGCACCTCGAGGAGAAGAACTACTTCTTCCGCCTCTCCAAATATCAGGACGCGCTCCTCGCTCTCTACGACGAAGGATTCGTCGTGCCCGAGTTCCGCCGGAACGAAGTCCGGAGCTTCGTCTCGAGCGGCCTGCGCGACTTCTCGATCAGCCGGGCCGGCCAACCGTGGGGGATCCCGCTGCCCTGGGACGAGACGCAGGTCGCGTACGTGTGGGCGGACGCGCTCGTCAACTACCTGAGCGCGCTCACGTACGCACATCCCGGCGAGGACCTGATCGACGCCTTCTGGCCCGTCGCGCACCACCTGGTCGGCAAAGACATCATCCGGTTCCACTGCGTGTACTGGCCGGCCATGCTGCTCTCCGCCGGGTACTCGGTGCCGAAGCAGGTGTTCGCGCACGGGTGGCTGCTCCTCGACGACGTCAAGATCTCCAAATCGCTCGGCAACGCCCTCGACCCGTTCGAGCTCATCGAGACGTACGGGGCGGACGCCGTCCGCTACTGGTGCGCCCGCGCGGTCTCGTTCGGGCAGGACGGGAGCGCGTCGTTCGCCGACATCGCCGCCCGCTACGAGCGTGAGCTCGGCAACGACCTAGGCAACCTGCTCTCGCGAACGACGGCGATGATCGCCAAGTATCGCGCCGGACGGATTCCGGAAGGGACGACCTCCCCCGCGATCGCCGCGGCGATCGCGGACATCGCCGACCGCGTTCCCGAACAGATCGAGGCGTTCGACCTCACCGGGGCGATCGACCGGATCTGGGTGCTCGTGCGTGAGCTCAACCGCTACGTGACGGAGCAAGCTCCCTGGACGCTCGCGAAGGACGAGGCGAACGCGGAGCAGCTCGACCAGGTGCTGCACGACCTGGCGGACGGCCTGCGTGCGGCCGCCGTCGCCATCTGGGCGTATCTCCCGGAGACGTCGCCGAAGATCCTCGAGGCGCTCGGCCAGCCGACCGACGCCGCTTGGGAGCGCGTGGCGGCAGGAGAACTCGAACCCGCGACCATCGCGCCGGCTGCGCCGCTGTTCCCGCGCATCGAGAGCTCCGGCGCCGCGTGATCGACACCCATGCGCATCTCGGCGACGACGCGGCCGAGGTGCTCGACCGGGCACGCGTCGCCGGCGTGACGCGGGTGATCGTCGTCGCCACCACCGTCGCCGGTGCGCGCGAGGCGCTCGCGCTCGCCGAGCACCACGACGGCGTGTACGCGTCCCTCGGCGTGCACCCGCACGAGGCCGGCGAGCCCGGCGATCTCGCCGGGCTTCGTGCGCTCCTTGCACATCCGAAGGCCGTGGCCGTGGGAGAGACCGGGCTCGACTACTTCCGCGACTACGCGCCGCACGACGCGCAGCGGCGGCTGTTCGACGAGGAGCTCGCGCTCGCGCAGGAGCTCGGCAAGCCGGTCGTGATCCACACGCGTGCCGCCGACGACGACACGCGCGCGCGGCTCGTCGACCACGACGGCACCGTGATCCTTCACTGCTTCTCGTCGCCGCCGCTCTTCGACGCGGCGCTCGAACACGGCTGGTACGTCTCGTTCGCCGGCAACGTGACCTACAAGAACGCCTACGACCTGCGCGACTGCGCGCGGCGCGTTCCCTCCGAGCGCCTGCTCGTCGAGACCGACAGCCCGTACCTCGCGCCGCAGGCGGTTCGCGGCCGCCGGAACGAGCCCGCGTTTGTGGCTCACACCTACGACTTCCTCGCCGAGCTGCGCGGGGATGACGTCCGCGCGGTCGCGGACGCAAACGCAACGCGCGCGTTCGGGTTGCCATGAGCGTTACGCCGCGCAAGGACCTCGGCCAGCACTTCCTGGTCGACGAGAACATCCTCCGCGTGATCGAGCGGCTGGCCGAGCTCGCGCCCGATGACGTGGTGCTCGAGATCGGGCCTGGGCTCGGTGTGCTGACCCGGTTCCTCGCCGAGCGCGTTGCATACGTGCACGCAGCCGAGGTCGACCGTCGTCTCGAAGAGCAGCTCGCAGCGATCGAGCGAACGACCGTGCATTGGGGCGACGCGCTGGATCTCGATGTTCCCGCCCTCGATCCGCCCCCGCACAAGCTCGTCGCGAACCTTCCCTACAACGTCGCGACTCCGCTCGTCGCCGAGAGCCTGGCGCTCGGGCAGCTCGACCTGTGGTGTGTGATGGTGCAGCGCGAGGTCGCCGACCGCTTCTTCGCGAAACCGTCGACGAAGGCATACGGCGCCGTCTCCGTGCTCGTCCAACTGGCGGCGGAGCGAAGCGGCTTCCATCCGGTCTCGCGCGAGGTGTTCCGGCCGAGGCCGAACGTCGACTCGGCGCTCGTCGCGTTCCGCCGCGTTGGCCCGGGGGCGTCGACAGAGGTTCGGCGGGTCGTCGCGGCGTCCTTCGCGCATCGTCGGAAGACGCTCGCGAACGCCGTCGCGCTCGCCGGTCTCGTGGCCCGCGAACGCGCGGTCGAGGCGCTGGACGCGATCGGCCGGCCGGCGGGCGTCCGCGCCGAGGCGCTCGAGCCCGCGGAGTTCGTCGCGCTCACGGAGGCGCTCAGGTGATCGCGCCGGCGAAGATCAACCTCGCGCTCGTCGTCGGGCCGACACGGCCCGACGGAAAGCACGAACTGACGACCGTCTACCAGGCGCTCGAGCTCGGAGACGAGATCGATGTCGAGCCGGCCCGCGAGACGCACGTCGAAGGGTTCGAAGACACGATCGTCCGGAGCGCGCTCGCGCTGCTCGGTGGCGAGTGGCGCGTACGCATCGAGAAGCGCATCCCGGTTGCGGCGGGTCTCGGCGGCGGCAGCTCGGACGCCGCGACAGCGCTTCGCTTGGCGAACGATCAGCTCGCTGCTCCGCTCCCGGCAGAGGCTCTGCACGCGCTCGCGGCACGCGTCGGTGCCGATGTCCCGTTCTTCCTGCGCAGCGGGCCGCAGCTCGGCACCGGGGATGGATCAGAGCTCGAGCGGGTCGAGCTCCCGCAGGACTACACGGTCCTTCTGCTCCTGCCGACGGGAGTCACCAAGAGCTCCACTGCCGATGTCTATGCGGCGTTCGACGTGCGAGACGGTTCCGCCGGATACGCAGGACGTGCCGCCGCGCTGCGTGCCGCTCTTGCCTCGGGTGACCTTGCCGCACTGCCGCCGAACGACCTCGCGACGTCGCCTCTCGCCGACCGGCTTCGGGCGGCCGGAGCGTTTCGCGCCGACGTCAGCGGCGCGGGGCCGATCGTGTACGGCCTGTTCGAAACGACCGACGACGCCGCGCGCGCACGGACCGCTCTCGACGACCTCGGCGAGACGTGGATCACGAAACCAGCGTGGTACCGTTGAGCCGCGATGTTCGGGAGCCACGCGATCGAGCACGGATCGACGCGCACCGGGCGCTGGCTTCGCGAGCGTCGCTTCCGGTTCACGCTCTGGATCGCCGCGTTCGAGGGACTGCTGTACCTCTTTCACGCGCTCCACTGGTGGGCGGCCGTCCTGCTGGCGGTGATCGCCGTCGGCTTCTGGTGGTACGTGGCGCGCGGCAATCGCTCGGACACGCTGCGCGAGGCGGGGTGGATCTTCGCCGTCTCGCAACTGCTCGTTCTCTGCGTGCCGGTGGCGCTGGCAATCGTGAAGGCGATCGCGATCGGCGTCATTGCCCTCCTTGCGATCGCCGCGCTGATCTTCCTGTTCACCGAACGTCCGAAATAAGCTGTCTGCGCTCGATGGGGCGTAGCCAAGCGGTAAGGCAGCGGGTTTTGGTCCCGCGATCCCAGGTTCGAATCCTGGCGCCCCAGTAGTCTCCGCTCGAGATGGAGAACCTCGCCGCAGTTCTCATGGCCGGCGGCCTCGGCACGAGGATGCACTCCGCCGTGCCGAAGCACTTCCATCCGTTGCTCGGCCGGCCGATGGTCGAGTGGATCATCGCGGCGGGGCGCGACGCCGGCGCCGATCCGATCGTCGTCGTCGCCTCGCCGGCGACGCGCGAGTGGTTCGACGGCAGCGGCGTGACGGTCGCCGTCCAGGAGGATCCGCTTGGCACGGGCGACGCGGTCCGCTCGGCTCGCGCGTTCTTGGCCGAGCACGACGGCGACGTGCTGATCCTCTCGGGCGACACACCGATGTTGACCGCCGCCCTGCTGCGAGAGCTCGTCGAGACGCATCGTCTCGAGCGCGCGGACGCGACGATCTTGAGCGCCGAGCCGCCCGACCCGCGCCTCTACGGCCGCGTCGTCCGCGACGGCGACGGCACCGTGCTCAAGATCGTCGAGGGAACCGACGCAAGCGAAGAGATCAAGCAGATCCGCGAGATCAACAGCTCGATTTATGTCTTCCGGGCGGCCGCGCTCTGGCCCGCACTGGAGCGCCTCGAGCCGAAGAACGTGCAGGGCGAGCTGTACCTGACCGATGCGATCGAGCACGTGGGTGCGGCCGGCGGTCGGGTCGTTGCGCATGTCGCCGCCGACTATCGCGAGACCGACGGCGTCAACACGCGCGTCGAGCTGGCGCACGCCGCCGCCGTCCTCCGCGACCGGATCAACGAAGGGCACATGCTCGCCGGCGTGACGATCGTCGATCCACAGACGACGTGGATCGAGCCGCACGTGGAGATCGAGCCGGACGCGACGATTCACCCGTTCACGATCCTCCGCGGCGCGACGCGCGTCGCGACGGGCGCGGAGGTCGGGGCGAACACCGTCGCCATCGACGCTCACATCGGCAAGGATGCGACGATTGGTCCGTTTTGTTACCTTCGCCCTGGCACGGTCCTCGGCGAGTCCTCCAAGGCGGGCACCTTCGTGGAGATCAAGAACTCACGGATCGGCGACCGCACGAAAGTGCCTCATCTGTCGTACATCGGCGACGCCGAGATCGGTGACGACACGAACGTCGCGGCCGGGAACATCACGGTGAACTTTTCCCATTACCCGGGCCAGCCGAAGGGCCGCACGACGATCGGCAGCAACGTCAGGACCGGCGTCCAGAATGCCTTCGTCGCACCCGTGACGATCGGAGACGGTGCTTGGATCGGGGCTGGATCGGTGATCACCAAGGACGTCCCCGCCGACGCGCTCGCCGTGGCGCGGACACGCCAGGAGAACAAGGAGGGATATGCAGCCCGCGGGCGCGAGTCCTGAGCTCGTCCTTCCCGGTCTCGAACCGGCCGTCGTGACGCAGCCGTCGCCGAGCCACTGGATCGAACGCGGCCCGCAGAAGCGGCTGATGGTCTTCTCCGGGCGGTCGCACACCGACCTCGCCCAGCGGATCGCGCAGCAGCTCGGCGTCGAGCTCGGCGAGGCCGAGGTCAGCACGTTCCCGAACGGCGAGACCTACGTGCGCTACGACGAGTCGATCCGCGGCGCCGACGTCTTCGTCGTGCAGACCGGCTGCGAGCCCGTCGACCAGAACATCATGGAGCTGCTCTTCATGATCCAGGCCGCCAAGCTCGCGTCGGCCAAGCGGATCACCGCGGTCATCCCGCTGTTCCCGTACGCGCGTCAGGACCGAAAGGCGAAGCCGCGCGAGCCGATCTCGGCGCGCCTGATCGCCGACATGCTGCAGCTCGCCGGCGCCGACCGCATCCTCACGATGGACCTGCACGCCGGCCAGATCCAGGGCTTCTTCATGATCCCCGTCGACCACATGACGGCGATCCCGCTGTTCGCGCGCCACTTCCGCGACCTCGGCCTGACCGGTGACGGCGTCGTCTCCGTGTCGCCCGACGCGGGCCGCGCGAAGCAGGCGGTGCGCTTCGCCGAGATGCTCGACGCCGATTTCGCGCTGATGCACAAGACTCGCCACTCGGCGAACGTGGTGTCGGTCACCGAGATCACGGGCCGCGTCGGCGGCAAGAAGGCGATCCTCGGCGACGACGTGATCATGACCGGCGGAACGGTGCTCGCGAACGTCCGCGCGCTTCGAGATCACGGCGCCGAGGAAGTCTGGGTATTCGCGACCCACGGGCTGTTCTGCGACGGGGCGATCGAGAAGTTCCAGACCTCGGAGATCTCCGGGGTGGTCGTCACGGACACGGTTCCCATCGATCCGCTCACGAAGCCGGACAACATGACCGTGCTGCCGGTAGCGCCGCTGCTCGCCGAGACGATCATGAACGTCTTCGCCGACGATTCGGTCTCCGCCATCTTCGGCGGCGAAAACCAGCTCTTCTGAGCCGCTACAATCCCGCGCCGTGGCAGGAGAGCGTCTCAAGCTCGTGGTCAGAAACAGGGCGATCCTCGGCTCCGCCGAGTCGCGCCGCCTGCGCCGGCAGGGGCTGATCCCGGGCGTCCTCTACGGAAAGGACGCTCCCGTCGCGATCACGATCCCCGAGCGCGACCTGCGCACGGCGCTGACCGGCTCGAGCGGCCTGAACGCGGTGCTCGACGTCGTCGTCGAAGGTGGAGCCACGCACTCGTCGGTGCTCAAGGAGTACCAACTCGACAAGGTCCGTGGCACCGTCACGCACGTCGACCTGCAGGAAGTCCGCCTCGACCAGCCGATCCACGCGACCGTGCCGCTGCACCTGACCGGCGAGTCCCT
>JAICUZ010000275.1 GCA_025935595.1 Burkholderiales bacterium | reverse complement strand
GATCGCGATCACACAGGCCCGCTATCACGCCCCTGCACGCGACTACCTGGACCGCAAACGGAACGAAGGCAAAAGCCGCCGCGAAGCCATCCGCTGCTTGAAACGACTCCTCATCCGCATCGTCTTCAACACGCTGAAAGCGTCACCCGCCTTGACATAGGAGCAACACTCGGGCAGCCGAGACTGCTACCAGGCGCGCTGCCTGGCGAAGGCAACAGATCTCGCGCGGACCTGAGCACCCAGGGGCGGCGGCGCTGACCGACGTGCGTGCGCGAGTGCGCGGGACATGTCCGCGCCCTGGCCCGAACCAGCACAGACGCGAAGCAACGACCGAACCTGTCCGGCAAGTGGAATGCTTCGCCGCTCGGAGTTAGCCAGCGCCTTCGTGATCAACTCCCGTCTAGCGTCGTCCTCAGGCGTGAGCACCAGAACCACAAACCTCGTTCCGAGCGAAGGTCGTACCCCTGGGATGACGTCGCCTTCGTACGTGAACGATCCGTACGCGCGGTGCAAAAGCACGCTTCGGAAGTCGTCCCAACCCATGCCGCCGATGAGAAAGAGTGGGAGCGCGTGAAGTACGACCCAGATCACAGCGCCGATAAAGACGAGGACCAGAAGATGCAACACGGCGCTCAAATCCTACTCTGCTGTCACGACGGGCGCCCGCCGTCTGGCGTCTGTGAGACCGGCGCAAGCGGCCGAACCGGTGTCTGACACCTATTTGGTGTCAGACACCCTCAGCCGACGTCGGCGAACTCGACGGTGAAGCGGACGCCGAGCTCCACGGCGTCCTTGCCCGTCGCCATGAACTCGTCGCTGCGGGCCGCAGCCTTGAACGCGTCCATGTCGGGCCAGTCCCACTCGGCGTAGTAGCGGTGCTTCGGCTCGCCCGTCGGCGCGGCGAACACACGGCCGTGCCGGAACGTCGCGCCGGGCACCTTGCGACAGAGCTCGACATGCTCGGCGTAGCGCTGCGGGTCCGGCTCTTCGTCGTAGAGTACGAGCGCCCTGATCACGAAAGGAGCCTAGCGTGCCGGGAAGGATCGTCCACTTCGAGCTCGTCGCCGCGGATGCCGACCGCGCGTCCGGATTCTGGAACGGACTGTTCGGCTGGAACGTCGGTGGAAGCGTCATGGAGGGATTCGACTACCGCATGTTCGACCTGGGCGACGGCCAGGGCGGCGCCATCTACCCCGCCCAGGAAGGGCAGACGGCGGGTACGCCGATCGTCTACTTCGACACCGAGGACATCGACTCGTCGATCGCGAAGGTGCGCGAGCTCGGCGGCACGGCAGACGACAAGCAGCCCGTGCCGACACACGGCTGGTTCGCTGCGTGCAAGGACACGGAGGGCAACGCCTTCAGCCTCTGGCAGGGCGACGAGTCGGCGGCTTGAGCGGGCTGGCGGTTGCGCTCGCCGTCCTCGGCGGGCTCGCAGGATCGGTGCAGGTCGCAGTGATGGGCAGGTTCGGCGAGCGCGTCGGCGTGTTCGAGGCGCTCGCGTTCTCGACCGCGATCCAGCTCGTCCTGTCAGCGGTCGTCGTGGTTTCTGTGCGCGGCGGGGGAATCGGCGGCCTGCGGCACGTCGCCGACACACCGGCGTGGATGTGGATCGGCGGCCTGATGGGCTTCACCGTCGTCAGCTCGATCACGTTCGCGCAGCCGCGGATCGGCGCGACCGCGGTGATCGGGATCCTGATCGCCGGCCAGCTCGTGATGGGCGCGCTCATCGACCGGTTCGGCTGGTTCGGCGTCGAGCAGATCGGGATTTCGCCGTACCGTGCCGTCGGCGTAGTGCTCCTGGGAATCGGCGCGGCGCTCTCGCTCGTTCGATAGCTCGTGAATCAACGGACGAAGGTGTACGTCGCCCTCGGCACGGTGTACGTGATCTGGGGCTCGACGTACCTCGGCATCTACTACGCCGGCCGCACGATCCCGCCACTCTTCGCGGCATCGACGCGGTTCATCGCCTCGGGGACGATCATGGCCCTCGTCGTGTTCGCGCGCGGCGGGACGCTCCGCGTCTCGCGGCGAGCGTTGCTGTCATGCGTCGTCGTCGGCTGCCTCCTGCCGGGAGCGAACTCGATCCTCTTCTTCGCCGAGCGCAACGTGCCGACCGGGCTCGCCTCGCTGATCATCGCGTCCGTCCCGCTCTGGGTGGCGGCGCTGCGGCTGACCCGCGAGCGGCTGCCGTGGCAGGTGCTCGCCGGCGTCGGGATCGGCTTCGCGGGCGTCGGGGTCCTGGCGCAGCCGTCCGGCGGAGCGAAGTGGTGGGGCGTCGCGCTCTGCTTCTGCTCGGCGGTGATGTGGGCGACCGGCTCGTTCCTCTCTGCGCGCCTCGAGATGCCGAAGGACCCGATCGCTGCGACGTCGCTCGAGATGCTCGCGGGCGGTTTCGTGATGCTGCCGATGGGGGCGCTCACCGTGCACGGCTTCTCGCCGTCGACCGGCTCGATCGCGGGCTGGATCTACCTCGTGATCTTCGGCTCGGTCGTCGGTTACACCGCGTACGTCTGGCTGCTCGCGAACGCGTCGCTCGGGATGGTCTCGACGTATGCGTACGTGAACCCGGTCGTCGCAATCTCGCTCGGCGTCCTCTTCCGCGGTGAGCACCTGACGTGGCGCCTGCTCGTCGGTGCGGTGATCGTCGTCGCCGCGGTCGCGACGGTCGTGCGCAAGGAGCCGGCGACGGCGCCTCCGCCGGACGAAGGCGTCGTGTGCGACCCGCTAGAGGCAGATGTCGTCCGGGCGGACCGGCACGCGGCATAGCTCGCGCCCGGTCGCGTCGCGGAGAGCCGCCACGACGGCAGCGGTCGAGACGACGGTCGGCGGCTCACCGACACCCTTCACGCCGTAGGGCGCGTCGGGCTCCGGATCCTCGATCAGAACGGACTCGACCGGCGGCATGTCGAGCGCGGTCGGGATCAGGTAGTCGGTGAAGCTCGCGTTCGTGATCAAGCCGCCGCGCGTCTGGATCTCCTCCATCAGCGCCAGCCCGAGGCCCTGCGCGGTGCCGCCCTCGATCTGGCCCTCGACCTGCTGCGGATTGACGGCCTTCCCCACGTCCTGTGCCGCGCCGATCCAGACGACGCGCGTCAGGCCGAGGTCGACGTCCACTTCCGTTACGACCTTCATCGCGCACGTCGCGAACGCGACGTGTGCCCGCTCGCCCGTGATCTGGCCCGTTTCCGGATCGAGCGGCGTCGTGCGCGGATGCCGGTAGATGCGCTCGACGTCGATCTCCTCATCCGGCCGTCGTGCCTGCTCATCGAGCGCGGCCCGGCACGCGTCGCGAACCGCTCCGGCCGCCATCCACGTCATCCGCGACGCGGACGCCGAGCCGGCGGACTCGACGGTCGCGGTCTGCCCCGGAGCGAGGCGCACGTCGTCGATCCCGAGCTCGGTGCGCGCGACCTGCAGGATCACGCCCGTCACCCCCTGGCCGACCTCGGCCGCCGCGCAGTGCACCTCGGCCCACCCCTCCGGCGAAAGACGGACCCGCGCCGCGCAGTAGTCGTCGAAGCCCTCGGAGTACGCGATGTTCTTGAAGCCGACCGCGAAGCCGACGCCGCGGCGGACGCCGTCGCCGTTCGTCGTGTTGCCCGCACCGCCCGGAAGCCGGATCACGTCGCGCGGCAGCTGCTCCGGCCGAGGCGGCT
>JAICUZ010000066.1 GCA_025935595.1 Burkholderiales bacterium | reverse complement strand
GTCCGGCGTGTAGATGACACCGTCGCGCACGATGAAGATGTTCTCGCCGGAGCCGTCGGCGACGAAGCCTTCAGGGGTGAGCAGGATCGCCTCGTCGTAGCCGGCATTGTTCGCCTCGGTCACGGCGAGCATCGAGTTGAGGTACACACCGGTCGCCTTCGACGCGTGCGGGACGATGTTCGGGGAAACCCGCTGCCAGGACGAGATCTTCGCCCGGATGCCCGTTTTCAGGCTCTCCTCGCCGAGGTACGGCGCCCACGGCCAGCTCATGATCACGACCTCGACCGGGTTGCCACGCGCAGCGACGCCGAGCTCGCCGTAGCCGTAGAACGCGATCGGGCGGAGGTAGCACTCGGGCAACCCGTTCGCGCCGATCACCTCGTTGCACGCCGCCTTGAGCTCCTCCGCCCGATACGGGAGCTGCATGTAGAGGAGCTTCGCCGAGTTGTGCAACCGCTGCAGGTGCTCGTCCAGACGGAAGACCGCGGGCCCTTTCGGAGTGTCGTAGCAGCGGATCCCTTCGAAGACGCCGGTGCCGTAGTGCAGTCCATGAATGCCGACGTGGACCTTCGCGTCGGCCCAGTCGACGAGCTCGCCGTTCATCCAGATCTTCTCGGTCTCCTGCACCGCGCGCGCTCCTTTGTCTGGCCGCCTGGGAAGTTCGAATTCTACCCGGAGGCACCGAGGTCGACCGTCCGCGCACCCGCCAGACGGGCGAGCTCGGCGGGCGGCAGCGACGCCATGTGATGCGGGGTCCCGGCCCCGATCCAGACGACCGCGTGGACGAAAAACGATGAATCGATGAGCGTTTGCGATACCTCACGCTGCGGGAACGGCGCCACGCCACCGGGCTCGAAGCCCGTCGCCCGAACGACCTCGTCGGCGTTGGCGACCCGCACCGACGACGCGGCGACCGCCTCTGCGACCGCCTGCTCGTCGGCTCGCCGGTCACCTGGGACGAGCGCCAGCACGAACGCCCCGTCGCAGACGAACACGAGCGTCTTCACGATCTGCGAGAGCTCGCACGCGATCGCCTTCGCCGCGTCGCGCGCGGTCGGCGTTCCTTCGTCGAACTGCTCGATCCGCGCGTCGACAGCAGCAGCGCGCAACGCGCCGGACACGCGCTCGACCGGCTCGGGCCAACTCATCCGATCACGTAGGCGTCGTCCATCCCTTCGCTGAGCTGCGCGCGGAGCTCCAACGGGACAGCCGAGTCGATCGCGAGGCCCATCAGCGCCTTTCCGCCGGCGCGATCTCGCGAGACCGACATGTTCGCGATGTTCACCCCGGCCTCGCCGAAGAGCGTGCCGACGCGGCCGATGACGCCCGGCACGTCGTCGTACTTGAGAAGCGCCATCCGCGGCGAGAACTCCATCTCGAGCGCGAAGCCGAGCGCGTGGACGAGAAAGTGCCGCGACTCCTGACCGATCGTCGTGCCCGCGACACGAACGCGGTCCGCGGTCACAGCAACCAGGTTCGTGTAGTCCTGCGCCGCACGGCGCTTCTCCTCGACCACCTCGATCCCACGGTCCGCGGCGACGATCGGCGCGTTGACGTAGTTGACGGGGTGCTCGGTGTGACCCTGGAACGCGCCGTTCAGCGCCGCGACGGTGAGCAGCCGTGTGTCGTGCTCGGCGAGCTCGCCGTACACCTCGATGCCGATCCGGCGCGTGTCCCCGCCCGCGAGCTCCATCGCCAGCTTGCCGAGCTTCGCTGCGAGCGGCACGAACGGACCGAGCACCTCGAGATCCTCCGCTCCGACGGAGGGGATGTTGACGGCGTTCGTGACGACAAGCCCGTCGAGCGCCGCCACGACCTGCTCGGCGACGACGACCCCCGCGCGGTCCTGCGCCTCCTCCGTCGAGGCGGCGAGATGCGGCGTGACGACGACATTCGGCGCGTGCAGCAACGGGCCGCTGTACGGCTCGGAGGCGAACACGTCGATCGCCGCACCTGCAACCTTCCCCGACTCGAGCGCCTCGATGAGCGCGTTCTCGTCGACGAGCTCGCCGCGCGCTGCGTTCACGATCCTGACGCCGTCACGCATGTGCGCGATCGTGTCCGCGTCGATCGCGTTCCGCGTGTCGTCGGTCAGCGGCAGGTGAAGCGTCAAGAACTCGGCGCGCTCGAGCACCTCGCCGAACGTCGCGGGCTCGACGCCGAGCTCGCGGAACCGCTCGGCCGACACGAAGGGGTCGTACGCGACCACCTTCATCTCGAGCGCGAGCGCACGGCGCGCCACCTGCCGCCCGATGCGCCCGAAGCCGAGCACGCCGAGCACCTTGTCGGCGAGCTCGACACCTCCCCACCTCGAGCGCTCCCATCTCCCCTCGCGGAGCGCTGCGTGCGCCTGCGGGATGTTGCGCGCGAGCGCCAGCAGCAGCCCGATCGTGTGCTCCGACGCCGAGACGACGTTCGCACCCGGAGCGTTTGCCACGACGATTCCCATGCGCGTGGCGGCGTCGACGTCGACGTTGTCGACCCCCACTCCCGCCCGCCCGATCACGCGCAGCTTCGTGCCCTTCGCGATCAGCCCGGCAGTGAGCTTCGTCGCGGAACGGATGACGATCGCGTCGTACTTGCCGATCACGTCCTCGAGCGGCGAGCGCTCGTCGACCTCGACGTCGAACCTCGACTGCAGCAGCGCGAGCCCCGCGTCCGCGATCGGCTCGCGAACCAATATTTTCATGCGCCGACGGTGGGACGCTCGAACGCCTCGAATGCCGCCGGGACCGCGGCCCCGCGCTCGATGTCGGCACCGAGCTCGGTGAGCGAGAGCTCGACGGCGGCGACGGCGCTTGCGATGTCGAAGATGTCGAACCAGCCGATGTGCCCGATCCGGAAGATCTTGCCCTTCAGGTGCTGCTGGCCGGGGGCGAGCGTGACGCCGTGGCGGTCGCGCAGGTGCCGCAGCAGCTCGTCGGCGTCGATCCCTTCGGGCGCGCGGACCGCCGTCACCACGGCGGCCGTGTCGTCGTCGGGCGAGAAGAGCTCGAGCCCCATCGCCTTCACGCCGGCGCGCGTCGCCCGACCGAGGCGCAGGTGGCGGTCGAACGCGGCCGGGAGCCCCTGCTCGAGCAGCAGCCCGAGCGCGACGTCGAGGCTTCGGATGGTCGACACCGCGGGCGTGAAGGCCGCGTCGAGGGCGTCCTGCGCCTTCTTGTTGCGCAACCAGTCGAAGTAGAAGCTGCGGGACGGCTTGACCTTCGCGAGCACGTGCTCCGGCACCGACACCATCGCGAGTCCCGGCGGCGCCATCAGGGCCTTCTGCGAGCCCGAGACGACGACGTCGATGCCCCATGCGTCCGTCTCGAGCGGCACCGCACCAAGCGACGACACCGCGTCGACGACGAGCGTGGCGTCACCGACCGCCTCCTTGATCGCCTCCACGTCGGAGACGACGCCGGTCGAGGTGTCCGAGTGCTGGCAGAAGACGATTCGCGTGCCGGCGGCGCGGACCGCCGACCCGACCTCGCTCGGATCTGGGCGCTCGCCCCACTCGTACCGAATCGCGTGCACGTCGAGCCGGTGCTGCTCGCAGATCGCGAGCCACCGCTCGCCGAACGACCCGTGGCTGACGACCGTCACGCGGTCATCCGGCGCGCAGAGGTTCGCCGGCGCCGACTCCATCGCACCGGTCCCCGAGGCGGTGAAGAGCAGTACGTCCGCCTCCGTACGGAACACGGCCTGCAGCTGCCCGAGCACGCTCGCGTAGATCTCGCGGAAGTCGGCGCCCCGATGGTGGACGATCGGCTCGGCGCCGGCGGCGAGCACGGCCGGCGGGACGGGCGTCGGCCCCGGCGTGAAGAGGTACCGCTTCTCCACGCGTGGAGCGTAGCGTTACGCCCGGTGAACGCTCTCCTCTCCTTCGGAGCCGCGCTCGTGTCGCTGCGGCTCGCCGGTCTGCTCGTCCGCGGACGGCGGTACGCCTGGGCCGCCGGGCTCGTGACGTTCGCGGGGGCAGCCGCCGCGATGGCCTGGGGCTCGGCGCACGGCTGGGACGCGTACGCGTTCCGGGTCTACTACCTGGCCGGTGCGCTGCTCTCCGCTCCGCTGCTCGGCGTCGGCTCGCTACAGCTCCTACGCCGCCGGTGGGCCGCGCCCGCCGGACTGCTCTGGTCGGGAGTCGCAGTCGGGCTCGTCCTCGGCCTCGACGTGCACGGCACCTTCACCGGGAGCGACGTGCCGCGCGCGCAGGATCACCTGGACGTCCTTCCCCGCGTGCTCGCGATCGCCGCCAGCTCGCTCGGCACAGCGGCAGTCGTGCTCGTCGCCGCGCTGACCCTGCGACGCCGCCCGGTCGGCAACGTCCTCCTGCTGGCGGCGGTCGGCGCAGCCGCTGCCGCCTCCGCGCTCACCCAGACGGCGGTAGCAGCGTCCGCCGCGTGCTTTGCGCTCGCGGCGGCGCTGCTCTATGCCGCAGCGGCCCGCTAGGCCTCGAGAAGCCGCTCGAAGAACGAGCGGTAGCGCTGGAGGGTCAGGCGCAGGTCCTCCGTCGAGACGTCACCGCCGCTCGACCACTGCTCCTCCAGCTTCGAACGCGCGCCGTCGAAGCTCTGCGCCAGATCACGAAGCAGCTCGGCGACCAGCGAGTCCGCGCCGCTGACCGTGTCCCGCGGCTCGTCGACGAACTGCGCCTGCAGCCGGTGCCAGCGGTCACGCAACTCCTGCTCGCGTCCCGGATCGAAGAGCGGCTCGAGCCGCGCATCACCCTCGACGTCGCTCGTGGGCTCGTCACGTGCGATCGGCGCGTCCGCGTCGTCTGTGACGAGGTCGCCCGTCTGGATCTGCTCGTCGCTCATGAGCGCGCCTCCGCCCGATCGGTCTGCTCGACGAGCACCTCGAACAACGCGCGGTAGTGCTGGATCGCGTGGCGGAGCTCGTCGGTTCCCGCCTTGCCCCGCTCCCGAGCCACGGCGATCCCGTGCGCGGCGCGGTAGTTTTCGACCACGTCGGGGTGGTCGACCGAGAGATCGGCCGCGCGGGTATCGAAATCGTCGACCGGATAGCCGCGACGGCGCATCACGTCCTGAATCAGGCCGTCGGCGTCCTGGACAGCGCCGTCGGGATCGTCGACGAATTTCGCCTGCACGTCCTGCCAGCGCCCGCGGTACTGGTCGCGGTCACGCGGATCGAGCGGCCGCAAATCGAGCTCGTCGTGCCGGTCCGCACGCGCCTTGAGCTCGGCCTCTGCCTGCCGCTTCGACGGCGCATCGGCTGCCACACGGTCGTACTCGGGCCCGAAGCGCCCCTGCAGCTCGCGTGAACGACGCGCGCGAAGCGCAGTCGCCGCGATCGCGCCGATGATGATGAGGGCCGCGATCACGATCACGACCCAGAGCCAGCCAGGCATACATCCTCCTTCGCTTCCGAGGTCAGGAGGACAACGCGCGAGGCGCGTCTGCGGGTACTAGAGCAGCGCTCGAACCCGCTCGTTCACGACACGCGGGTCGGCGCTGCCGCCTGTCTCCTTCATCACCCGGCCGACGAAGAAGCCGAGGAGACCCTCCTTGCCGCTGCGGTACTGCTCTGCCTGCGCCGGGTTCGCGTCGATGATCCGCTGGATGATCGGGTCGAGCTCCGCCGTGTCGGCGACCACCTTCTGCTCGAGGTACGGGTCGGCGCTGAAGCCACGCTCCCCCACCTTCGCGAGCGCCTCGTCGAACGCGGCGCGAGGGATCTCGGCCCGCGCGGAGACGAGTTTCGCAAGCTCGCCCGCGTCGACCGTGCCCGGGTCGATCCCGGCCGCGACGAACTGGTTCGCGAGCACGTTCGCCGCCTCCTTCGGATCGGCGCCGGCGTCGACGAGGCTGGTCCAAAGACGGTCGAGGCCGCCGGTGACGAGCACGTCGGCGTCGTAGAACGAGAGCGTCTCGGCGATCCTCGTGATGCGCGCACCCGGAAGCACCTGCAGCGTCGCGCGCAGCCGATCGACAAGGTCCTTCCCGGGCTCCACCGGGACGAGGTCCGGCTCCGGGAAGTAGCGGTAGTCCTGCGCCTCTTCCTTGGACCGCAGCGGCGGCGACTCCTCGTGCGCCGGGTCGAAATGCAGCGTCTCCTGCTCGACCACGCCGCCGTCCTCGTAGATGCGGATCTGGCGCGCGATCTCGCGCTCGATTCCCTTCGCGGCGAAGCTGAACGAGTTCATGTTCTTGAGCTCGGTGCGCGTGCGCAGCTCGTCCGAGCCCGCGGGGCGCACGGACACGTTGACGTCGAACCGCATCGAGCCGTGCTCGAGCTCTGCGTCGGAGAGCTCGAGCTCGACGACCGTCTGGCGCAATAACTGGAGGAACCGCTTTGCCGTCTCCGCGTCGTGGATGTCCGGCTCGGTGACGATCTCGACGAGCGGCGTGCCGCAGCGGTTGAAATCGACCAGCGTCGCCGTCGCGCCGTGGATGCGCCCCGACGCCGCGACGTGCACGTTCTTCGCCGCGTCCTCTTCGAGGTGCGCACGGGTGATCCCGATGCGCGTCACTCCGTGCTCCGTCGGGACGTCGAGATGACCGCGTGCACAGAGCGGTTCGTCGTACTGGCTGATCTGGTACGCCTTCGGGTTGTCCGGATAGAAGTAGTTCTTCCGGTGAAACACCGCGCGCTCCGCGATCGTGCAGTCCAGCGCGAGCCCGAGCTTGATCGTCTCCTCGATCGCGCGGCGGTTCGGCACGGGCAGCGCGCCTGGGAAGGCGAGGCAGACGGGACAGGTCTGGCTGTTCGGCTCGCCGCCGAAGCCGTTCCGGCAGCGGCAGAACATCTTCGTCTCCGTCTTCAGCTGGACGTGGATCTCGAGGCCAATGACCGGTTCCCAGCTCCCCGCTCCGGCTCCGCGCAGGTCGGCGCCTCCGCTCTTTTCCGGCTCCGTCGAGCCTACGCCGGTGGTCATCGCAGCCGCTCCGGGACGACGTCGAAGCCGATCGCCTGCTCGAGTGCGTGCGCGGCGCGGAAGATCGTGTTCTCGCCGAACTGCGGCCCGATCAGCTGCAGCCCGACCGGCAACCCTTCCGACAGCCCGCACGGGATGTTGAGCCCCGGCAAGCCGGCCATGCACGACGGGATCGTCAAGACGTCGTTCATGTACATCGCGACCGGGTCGTCGATCTTCGCACCGATCGGGAATGCGACCGTCGGGCTCGTCGGCGAGACGAGCACGTCGAAGCGCTCGAACAGCGCGTCGTGCTCGCGCTTGATTACCGTGCGCACCTTCTGCGCCGTGCCGTAGTACGCGTCGTAGTAGCCGGCCGAGAGCGCATACGCGCCGATCATGATCCGTCGCTTCGGCTCGTCGCCGAGACCGGCGTCGCGTGTCTTCATCACCATCTCGCGGAAGTCCGCCCCGTCGTCGCGCAACCCGTAGCGCACGCCGTCGTAGCGCGCCAGGTTCGCCGATGCCTCAGCGGGCGCGACGAGGTAGTAGCAGGCGACGCCGTAGTCGACCGACCGCGGCAGCGAGCACTCCTCCACGCTCGCACCCAGCGATTCCGCCAGCTCGAGCGCGGACTGCACGGCGGCGGTGACGCCACCCTCGATTCCGGCTGCGCCGTTCATCTCCTTGGGCACGCCGATGCGCAGCCCTTTGAGGTCTTCGGCGGTGGGTAGCTCCACTGCAGGCACGTCCACCGTTGTCGAGTCGTTCTCGTCGCGACCCGAGATGACCGAATAGAGGAACGCGCAGTCGCGCACATTCCGCGCGACGGGGCCGACCTGGTCGAGCGACGAGGCGAACGCGACGACGCCGTATCGCGAGACCGTGCCGTACGTCGGACGCAGGCCGACGTGACCGCAGAGCGCGGCCGGCTGCTTGATCGATCCGCCGGTGTCCGAGCCGAGTGCCCAAGGCGCGAGCCCCGCCGAGACGGCCGCTGCGCTGCCTCCGCCCGACCCGCCCGGGACGCGCGAGGGATCCCATGGATTGTGGGACGGGCCGAACGCCGAGTTCTCCGTCGACGAGCCCATCGCGAACTCGTCGGTGTTCGTCTTGCCGATCACGCGCAGGCCGCGCTCGCGGCAGTTCGCGATCACGGTCGAGTCGTACACCGGGATGTAGCTCTCGAGGATCTTCGAGCCGGCAGTCGTCGGGATGCCGCGTGTGCCGATCACATCCTTGACCGCGATCGGGATGCCTTCGCCCGGGTCGTTCTCGCAGACGTAGAGGAACGCGTGCAGCTCCGGGTCGCGCTCGCCGATCGCGTCCAGGTAGGCGCGGTAGATCTCATCCGACGACGCCTCGCGCCGCGTCAGCAGCCCGTTTGCCTCCTCGGCCGAGAGTCTGAGCGTGTCGACCGTCATGCGGGAGGCGTCCTGAAGTAGTCGCCGTCGCGGTCGGGAGCGTTCGCGAACACCTCGTCGAGCGGCAGGCAGTCACGCGGCACGTCCTCCGCCCAGGCGTTCGCGATCTCGAGCGGGTGTGCGGTCGGAGGCACGTCCGAGAGGTCGAGCTCCGACACCTTCGACACGGCCTCGAGAATGTTCGCCAGCTGCTCCTGGAACTTCGCGACCTCGTCGTCGGACAGCTCGATGCGCGCGAGCCGCGCCACGTGGAGCACTTCGTCTCTTGTGATCCGTGCCATGCGACCTCCTAGTCAAACACGAAGGGCTCCTTTCGGAGCCCCTCGTCAATCCGGTTCCGAAAGGGTCTAGAGCGCCTGCACGTTCGACGCCTGCAGGCCCTTATCGCCCTGCACGACCTCGAAGGAGACGCGCTGACCCTCGGTCAGCGACTTGTAGCCCTCACCGCCGATGGCGGAGAAGTGGACGAACACGTCCGCCTCGCCGTTGCCACGCTCGATGAAGCCGTAGCCCTTTTCGTTCGAGAACCACTTGACCGTGCCTTCAGCCACTGCTTCCTACTCCTTGCTTGATGACTACAAGTCCGCCGACCGGCGGAGCGCGCGGAACACTAGCGAATCACGCGGGATACGCAAGCTCGCCGCGCCGGTACCGGGCGCAGCGCACAGCGTTCTCCAGCAGGCACGCGATCGTCATCGGGCCCACCCCGCCCGGCACCGGCGTCAGGTGGCCCGCCACGTCGGCCGCTCCCGGGTCGACGTCGCCGACGATCCCGTCGTCGGTTCGGTTGATCCCGACGTCGATCACCACGCCGCCGGGCTTGACCATGTCGGGCGTCACCATCCCCGGGACGCCGACCGCGGCGACGAGCACGTCGGCCCCGAGCGTGTGCCGCGCGAGGTCCTTCGTCCGCGAATGGCAGATAGTCACCGTCGCGTTCTGCTGGAGCAGCAGATGCGCCATCGGCTTGCCGACGATCGCGCTGCGGCCGATCACCACAGCGTGCGCGCCGCTCAGCTCGACCTCGTGCTCGGCCAGCATCGCCATCACGCCGCGCGGTGTCGCGGGAACGAGCGTCGGCTCGCCGAGGTACAGCTGGCCGGCGTTGATCGGATGGAAGCCGTCGACGTCCTTCGCGGGAGCGAGCGCGCGGATCACCTTCGCCTCGTCGATCTGCTTCGGCAGCGGCAGCTGGACGAGGATCGCGTCGACCTGCGGGTCGGCGTCGAGCTCCTCGACCTTCGCGAGCAGCTCCGACTCGGTCGTCTCCTCCGGGAGGCGGAGGTCGGTGGCATCGATGCCGGCTGCGACCGCGGCCTTGTGCTTCAGGCGGATGTAGACGTCAGAGGCGGGGTCGTCGCCGACGAGGACGGTGACGAGGCCGATGTGGCCGATCGCCGCGACGTCCTCGGCGACCTGCGCGCGGATGCGCTCCGCGATGGGCTTTCCCTTGATGAGTGTCGCCGACATGTGTGCGAGTCTATTCGCCGCATGAGGTGGCCCCGGAGAAACGATGCGCGTTCGATCGAGCAGCGCCGCGAGGCGATGGGCATCGCAGACGGGCTCGTCACGTCCGTCGACCTCGAGCCGTTCGCCGGCGCCGCCGAGTCGCTCGTCGGCGTCGCGGTGATCCCGGTCTCGGCGGCGCCGATCGAGATCGAGCTCGGGTCGTACTCGTTGACCGACGACGGGGCGCTCGAGGAGACCGGTCGAACGACGGAGACCGTGCACGTGCCGCTGGCCCACACCGAAGGCGGGCTCACGGCGTCGATGACGCGCGGCGCGCTGGCGGCCGGGACGATCCGCACGTACGTGTTGCACGACCGCATCACGCGCGCGTCGTGCTTCGTGTGCGCGAACGCGGGCGAGGCGGTCGCACTCGCACGGTGGATCGACGTCGAGCTGCCCGCGATGCGCGAATGGCTCGAGTCGTCGGACGACCCGTCGCTGTCGACGCGCGCGAAGCTGCGCGGCGTGAAGACGCACGTCGTCGGACCGATGTGCCATGTGCTCTGGCAGTGGACGACGGGCGACGCCGTCGGGCCGAACATGATGACCCGCAACTCGTACGCGCTGAACATGGGCTACGTGATGCAGCGCGCACCGCACAAGCCGGAGCGCGCCGTCCTCGAGGCGAACATGGGCGGCGACAAGAAGCCGTCGGCCGAGTACTTCCAGTCGGGCCACGGCAAGACGGTGCTCGCCGAGGCATTCCTCTCCGACGAGCAGATCCGGCGCGTCCTGCGGACGACCGCAGCCGACCTGGAG
>JAICUZ010000179.1 GCA_025935595.1 Burkholderiales bacterium | reverse complement strand
GGTGCGACCTCTCGCACCGGCTCGCCGTGGTCGTGGCCGGCGACGACGTCGAGGGCACCGTCGCGAGGTTCGGCGAGCTGCCCGAGATCGTGTCGATCGCCGAGCGTGACACGGCTCGCGCGCTCGGCGTGACCGTCGACGGCGTACCGGTCGAGCTCGTCGTCGCGCCGCCGCGCGAACTGGGGACGGCGCTGCTCCACGCGACGGGGAGCCCGTCGTACGTCGCAGCGCTCGGGGAGCTGCCGATCGCCGCGGACGAGCAGGGCGTCTATGCCGCGCTCGGTCTGCCGTTCCTGCCGCCCGAGCTCCGCGAGGAGCCCTACGGTGGGCCGGCACCGGCGCTCGTCGAACGCGAAGCGATCCGAGGCGATCTGCACGTGCACACGACGTGGTCGGACGGGAAGGCGTCGGTGCTCGAGATGGCGGAAGCCGCGGTCGCACTCGGATACGAGTACCTCGCGATCTGCGATCACACGCGTAGCGTGCGCGTCGTGCCGGGCCTCGACGCCGGCGACGTGCGTCGTCAGGGCGAGGAGATCGCCGAGGCGAACGAACGGTTGGCGCCGTTCCGCGTCCTGCGCGGGATCGAGTGCGACATCCTCGCCGACGGCTCGCTCGACCTCCCCGACGACGTCCTCATGGAGCTCGACTGGGTGCAGGCCTCCGTGCACGCCGGCCAGCGCCGGTCACGCGACGAGCTCACGCACCGGACGCTGGCCGCGATCGACCACCCGGCGGTGCGGTCGATCAGCCATCCGCAGGGACGGATCCTGAACCACCGCCCGCCGAACGCCGTCGACCTCGACGCCGTCTACGCCGCCTGTCTGGCGACGGGAACCGCACTCGAGACGAACGGCCTACCCGACCGGATCGACCTGAGCGCGGCCCATGTGGGCGAGGCCGTGAGAGCCGGAGTCGCGATCACGTGCTCGACCGACGCGCACTCGGTGCAAGGCCTGCGGAACATGCGCCTCTCGGTCGGGACGGCGCGACGCGGCTGGTGCACGGCGGCCGACGTCCTCAACACGCGGCCGCTCGTGGAGATCCTGAGAGCTTAAGAGGCTCTAAGCGGGCCGCTCGGCGATCTCGCGCACGTCGATCCAATGCGTCCCGCGCAGCGCCTCGACCACACGGTCTTCGGTGTGCTCGTGATTGAACACGTGTGCGTCGAGGTCGCAGCAGAGAACAACCTCGTCCGCACCGATCCCTTCGAGCTGCACGAATGCATCGACGGGCAGTCGCGCCTCGCCCAGCGTGACATGACGGAACTGCAAATTCGGCGCGATCTCCATCAGCGCAGGCCAATCGGGGCACGCGCGCGCGCTCACGGCTCCGAAGTTGGCGCGACCGGGTCGATCTCCTGCATCGACCAGCCTCCGTCGAGCAGCACCACACCCGACTCGGATCCCGCCGGGAACACGAAGAAACGCAGTGCGTCGTCGAGCGCGTGCAGCAGTGCGCCCGTCGTCGCATCCGCGAGCGACACGCGGAGATGGAAGCGTCCCTCGGCGAGCGGCAGCCGGTCGAGGTGGAACGACACCTCATGGCGGCCACCGCCGCGCCACCCGAGCGGAGCAAGCTCCTGCGAGACGTGCCCGAGGACGACGCCGTCGTCGTCGCGCAACTCGATCACGACGCGCGGCGCGGCAACACCCGGCTCCGCCTCGACGACGAGCCGTACGAGCACGGCCTCGCCCGAGGCGAACTGCGCGCGTTCCTCGCCCGAGTCGTCGACGAGCGCCGCGGCGACGATGCGGGCCTCACCCGTCCCCCACTCGCGCAGTCCGGCCCCCAGCTCCTCCGGGCTCTCCTCGGCGCCGAGCAACCGGCGATACGCGGCGATCGCATCGCGCGTCGACCCTTCGAAGGCGACCTCGCCCTGCCGCAGCAGCACGGCGCGATCGCACAGCCGCTCGACGGCGCGCGCATCGTGCGACACGAAGACGATCGTGCCGCCGCGATTCTTGAACTCCGCGATCTTGCCGAAGCACTTCCGCTGGAATTGCTCGTCGCCGACCGCGAACACCTCGTCGAGGAGCAACACGTCGGCGCGGATGTGCGCGGCGACGGAGAACCCCAGCCGCATGAACATCCCCGACGAATACGTGCGCACCGGCAGGTCGATGAACTCCTCGAGCTCGGCGAACGACACGATCTCGTCCATCACCTCGCGCACCCGTGCGCGCGACAGGCCGTGGATCGAGCCGTTCAGATAGACGTTCTCGCGGCCGGTGAAGTCGGGATGGAAGCCCGCACCGAGCTCGAGGAGCGACGCGACGCGTCCGCCGGCTTCGACACGCCCCGACGTCGGCGAGATGATCCCCGACACGATCCGCAGAAGCGTCGACTTGCCGGAGCCGTTGCGGCCGACGAGGCCCACCGCCTCCCCGGGCTCGATCGTGAGTGAGACGTCCCGGAGCGCCTCGACGTCGCGCGCGCGGAGGCGGCCGCGGGCGACGAACACGTCCTTCAGCGTGCGCTGCGACTTCGGGTAGACCCGGAAGGTCCGGGAGACGCGGTCGACGACGATGCGGCCGGGCGTCAAACGCGCTTCTCCATGTGCACCGCGGTCTCCGTGTAGCCCAGCGAGAGATACAGGCCGCGCGCGACTGCGTTGCCGCCGAACACGTTCAGCGCGACCTTTGCGATCCCGAGACGCTGCGCCTCGTTCTCGGCGAACACCATCGCGGCACGACCGAGCCCACGGCCACGAAACCCCTCGTCGATCTCGACCGCGTAGACGAACAGGCTGTGCCCGAGCTCGCTGTCGCGGTCACAGAGCCACAGGTAGCCCGCGAACCCGCCGTCGTCCTCGATCGCGTACATGGAGTGGTCAGGCGTCGCGAGGCCGTCGGGCAGCAGCTGCGGCAGGTCCTTGGCGGCCTTCGCCTCGGCGACGTCTCGGTCGATGCCGGCGCGAACCATGTCGTCGACGTAGAACGCCAGCCCGCGCTGGATGAACGCGTCGTACTCGTCCTCGCGCAGGGGCCGGATGACCACCGGCGGCGAGTCAGGCACGCACACCCACCGGCGCGGTCTTGACGAGCTCCGCGAGCCGCGTCACCGACTCGGCCTTCGTGCCCGGCAGCACGCCGTGCCCGAGGTTGAAGATATGGCCGGGCCGGCCGGCCGCACGCGCGAGGACGTCGAGCGCGCCCGCCTCGGTGCGCTCCCACGGGCCGAGCAACAGCGCGGGATCGAGGTTCCCCTGCACGCCGCGATCGTCGCCGACCAGCGCCCAACCCTCGTCGAGCGGGATGCGCCAGTCGAGCCCGATCACGTCGCCGCCGGCGTGCGCCATCGCCGGCAGCAGTGTCGCGGTGCCCGTGCCGAAATGGATCGTCGGGACGTCCACGCTCGCAAGGATCCGCGCCGACCAGGGGGCGACGAACTCCTCGTAGTCCGCCGGCGAGAGGACGCCGACCCAGGAGTCGAAGAGCTGGACGACGTCCGCGCCCGCGCGAACCTGCGCGCCGAGGTAGGCGGCGAAGCAGTCGGCGAGCCGCTCCATCAGCGCGGTCCACACGGCCCGCTCGCCGTACATCAACGCCTTCACACGCGTGAGCTCGCGCGTCGGGCGACCTTCGACGAGGTAGCCCGCAACGGTGAACGGGCCGCCGCAGAAGCCGACGACCGCGCGCTCCGCGGAGAGCTCACCGCGAACGATGCGGATCGCCTCGACCAGCGGGGCGTAGGCGCTGTCCGGCTCGGGCCGGACGAGCCGCTCGACGTCGGCCGCCGAGCGCACCGGCGTCTCCAGCACAGGGCCGACCCCTTCGACGAGCTCGACGTCGAGACCCATCGCGACGACCGGGGTCATGATGTCCGCGAACATCACGGCCGCGTCGACGCCGTGTCGCCGCACCGGCTGCAACGTGACCTCGGCACACAGCTCCGGCGTCTGCGCCACCTCCCAGAAGGAGTGCTGCTCACGAAGCGCGCGGTACTCCGGAAGCGACCGCCCGGCCTGCCGCATGAACCAGACGGGCGTGCGCTCCACCTGCTCGCGGCGCGCCGCGCGGACGAGGAGTGGCTCCATGACGACGTTAGGGTAGTCCTCCGTGTCGAAAGGACCGCTCGGAATTCGCTTCGGCGCGATCCCCGCGCCCGCACTGCAAGCCGGGGCGCTCGCGCAGGTCGACGTGGAGGTCGAGAACACCGGCAGCGTCGCGTGGCCCGGAGGCGTCTTCCTCTCCTACCACTGGCTCGACTCGCGCGACAACCCGATCGTGTGGGACGGCGTCCGCACGAGCCCGCCGCGCCTTACGCCCGGCGAGCGGGCGATCGGCGAGCTGGCGGTACGCGCGCCGATCCCGCCCGGCCCGTACCGGCTCGCGCTGGACGCGGTTGCCGAGCACCACGCATGGTTCTCGGAGCTCGGCAGCGACCTGCTCCGCGTGGACGTCG
This sequence comes from Burkholderiales bacterium, assembly GCA_025935595.1. Classification (GTDB taxonomy): domain Bacteria; phylum Actinomycetota; class Thermoleophilia; order Gaiellales; family Gaiellaceae; genus PALSA-600. The sequence goes on along the minus strand of JAICUZ010000179.1, from coordinate 1,139 downwards.
ACGTCGGCCCGCGCACCGGCGAGCCGTCGGCGAGCTTGCCGCCGTGGGTCGAGGCGACGCAGGCGTGGACGGACAACGTGCGCACGGCGCACGCAGAGGGCTACGCAGTCGTCGCGGGCTCGATCGACTGGGACGGCGGAGCGCTTCGGCGCCGGCCGCGCGCGCTCGAGCCGTACGCGCCGGGCACCGGTCGCGTGCCCGCCTTCGGCGCACCGCTCCTCTGTCCGTCCGTGCTCCCGGGCGTGGTCGAGCTCGAGCCGCTCGGCGACGTCGCGGGGCTACCCGCGTTCGCGGCGCCACGCGACGAGCCGTGGATCTACGACGGCCGCGCGATGCTCAGAGCTCGACCGCGATCCGATCGTCGATCGACCTGAAGACCCACGCCGCCAGCACGAGCGAGACCGCCGCCGCGACGACCAGGTAGACGACGTCCCAGAGGTGCGGCGCACGCCCGGACCAGATCGCGTCGCGAATCGCGAAGATCGGCGGCGCGACCGGGTTCACCCAGTGCAGCACGCTGAGCAGCGTGTGATGGCGCTCCGCGCGGTCGCCGCCGAGCGTCTGCGCGCTCCAGAGGATCGGCGTCACGAAGAACCACGGCAGAAGCGCAGCGGCGAGCACGTGCTCGACGTCGCGGAAGACGACGTTCAAGCAGGCGACGACGAGCGCGAGCCCTGCGACCTCCGCTGCGAACACCAGCGCGAGCGGAATTGCGAGCCACACAGTCGATCGCGCGTCTCCGACGAAGATCAGGGAGAGAACGATGAGGATGACTGCCATCACCGCGAACGTCACCGCCTGCGTCGCGACCATCGAGAACGCGACGAGCTGCCGGGGGAAGCGCACTTTCTTCACGAGGTCGGCGGCGTCGACGAGCGAGCGCGCCGCCGACTGCATCGAGGTGGCGAAGAAGATCCAGCAGGCGAGGCCCGCGAGGAGGTAGAGCGCGTAGTGCGAGATCTGCGGGCTCGGGAAGATGACCCCGAAGACGAGCAGGTAGACGCCGAGCAGGATCAGCGGGTTGAGGAGCGACCACAGGACACCGAGCAGCGATCCCTTGTACTTCGCCTGGAAGTCGCGGCGGAAGAGGTTCGAGAACAGCTCGCGGTAGCGAACGAGGTCGGCGTACACCGTCATGG
>JAICUZ010000301.1 GCA_025935595.1 Burkholderiales bacterium | reverse complement strand
CGCAACCGAGGTCCGGCCGGTTAGGGTCTAATCGGAGCCGTGGCGGACGACCTGACGCTGGAGCTCGAGCACGGCCGACTCACGATCGCACGCGAGGCCGTGGCTGAGATCGTCGCCGAGACGACCCTCGGCTGCTACGGCGTTGTCGGGCTCACTGCGGGGTCGCGGGTCGCGCGGGTGTTTCGCCGCGAGGGGATCAGCGTCGACGGTCCCGCGGGAGCGCTCCGAATCGAGCTGCACGTCGTGGTCGAGCACGGGCTCAACCTCGCGGTAGTCGCGTCGACGATCCGCTCGCAGGTCGCGTACGAGCTCGAGCGGCTCACCGGACTGACCGTCGCGTCGGTCGAGGTTCACATCCAGCGCGTCAGGCAATCGGCGTGAGGGCACGCGCGCGCGAGCTCGTCGCGGGCGCACGCGCGGCGATCGAGGCGAACCGGCGGCGCATCGACGACCTGAACGTCTATCCGGTGCCCGACGGAGACACCGGGACGAACCTGACGCTGACGGTGCGGGCGATCGACGAGGCGCTTGCCGAGGACGGTCCCGACGATCGTCCCGGCCTCGCGCACGAGCTGTCGCGCGCCGCGCTGATGGGCGCTCGCGGCAACTCCGGCGTCATCCTGTCGCAGATAGTCCGCGGTGCCTGTGACGCGCTCGCGGAGACCGACGACCTGGCGCGCGTCTTCCGCTCGGCGAGCGACGCGGCGTACCGAGCCGTCAAGAAACCGGTCGAAGGAACGATGCTGACCGCGATCCGCGCGATGGCGGAAGCGGCCGGGCACGGGGGAGACCTCGCCGCGATCGTCGCGCGCGGCGACGAGACGGTTGCCGCGACGCAGGCGATGCTCCCGATCCTCACCGAGGCGGGCGTCGTCGATGCGGGCGCGGCCGGTCTCGTCGAGATCGTCCGCGGCGTCGAGGCCGCGCTCAGCGGTCGCATGCTGCCGCCGCCGGCCGAGCACGATGCTGAGCTCGGGCTCGAGGCGATTCATCAGGAGCTCTCGCGTTACCGCTACTGCACGGTGTTCGTCGTGGAGGCGGACAGCCTCGACGCCGACGAGCTCGAGGGCGAGCTCGAGCAGCTCGGCGACTCGCTGCTCGTCGTCGGCGATCGCACCGCGTTGAAGGTGCACGTGCACACCGACGACCCGGGTCGCGCGCTCTCGCTCGGCACCGCGCGTGGGACGATCGGTGGCATCGAGATCGCGAACATGCACGCTCAGGCGCACCAGCGTGAGGAGCGCCTGCTGCACGCGGTGCCCGAGTCGGAGCCGGCCGCATGCGCGGTGGTCGTGGTCACCGCCGGTAGCGGCAACCGTGTGCTCGCGGAGAGCTTCGGCGCCGCGGTGGTCGACGGCGGCTCGACCATGAACCCGTCGACGTCCGACCTGCTCGCTGCGATCGACCGCGCGCACGCCGCCGAGATCGTCGTACTGCCGAACAACGGCAACGTGATCATGTCTGCCGAGCAGGCGGCGGAGAACGCTTCGAAGACGGTGCGCGTCGTCCCGACACGGTCGATCCAGGCCGGGCTCGCTGCACTCGTCTCCTTCGACCCGACGCTGTCCGCCGACGACAACGTGACCGCGATGCAGGAGACGCTCGCCAGCGTGGTCACCGGCGCCGTCACGATCGCGAGCCGCGACGTGCAGCTGAACGGCGTCGCGGTCGAAGCAGGGAAATGGCTCGGTCTTGCGGAAGGGGAAGCCGTGGCGGGCGGCGAGACCTTCGACGACGCGGCACGGGCAGTGCTCGAGAGGCTGCTCCGTGAGCCGCGTAATGTTCTGACGCTTCTGACCGGAGAGCGGGCGCCCGCCCTCGACCGGCTCGTCGAGGAACTACGGGCGGCCCATCCGGACCTCGAGGTCGACGTCCATGACGGCGGCCAACCTCATTACCCGCTCCTGTTGGCGGCCGAGTGACGCCGGTTCGCGTCGCGATCGTCGAGGACAACGACGTCTTCCGCGAGACGCTGGAGCTCGTCTTCGGCATGCGGGACGAGGTGGTCGTCGTCGGCAGCGCGTCGTCCGGCGACGACGCGCCCGACCTCGCCCGTCGCGTCGCTCCCGATGTGGTGCTGATGGACTACCGGATGCCGGGCTTGAACGGCGCCGAGGCGACGGGCGCCGTCCTCGCCGCCGCGCCGGAGACGAAGGTCATCTGCCTGACGGCCTCCGTCACCTCCGAAGAGGTGGACGAGGTGCTCGCCGCGGGGGCGATCGCGTGCATGACGAAGGACGGCGACTTCGACCTGCTCGTGCGCCGCGTGTGTGAAGCTGCGGAGTCGTGAGCCTCACCGCCGACAACACCGCCGTCGTCCTCGACTCGACCGCCGACTTCCCCGACGCACCGGAGCGGTATCCGAACTTTCGTGTCGTGCCGCTGTACGTCCGCTTCGGCGACGAGAGCTTCAAGGACTACGTCGAGATCGACCCGCAGCGCTTCTACGAGCGGCTCACCACCACCCCCGAGCTGCCGACGACGTCGCAGCCGACGCCCGCCGACTTCCTTGCCGTCTACGAGGAGCTCGCGCCGGACTACGAGCACATCCTCTCGCTGCAGATCTCGTCGACCCTTTCCGGCACATTCGCGAGCGCGCAGAGTGCCGCAGAGCTGCTCGGCGGCGACAAGGTGCGCGTGATCGACACGCGAACGGTGTCCGCGTCGCTCGCGCTTCTCGCGATCGGCGTACAGCAGCGCCTCGACCGCGGCACGACCGACGCGGAGATCGACGCGTTCGTCGAGGAGTACGGACGAACGCATCACCTGCTCTTCACGGTCAACACGCTCGAGTACCTCGCGAAGGGCGGGCGCATCGGGAAGGCGGCGGCGTTCGCCGGGAACCTGCTGAACGTGAAGCCGATCCTCACGATCCGCGACGGGGAGGTCGTGCCGCTCAAGCGCGTGCGCGGCAACCAAAAGGCGTTCCAGGAGTTCAAGAGCATCTTCGAGTCGACGTCAACGGACACGCCGCACCTCAAGGTCGGCATCGCGCACGCCGCCGCGCCCGGGCGGATGGAGGCGCTGCGGAAGCTGGTGCGCGACGTGAGGCCGCAGGCGGAGATCGAGATGGCGACCACGCTCGGTGCCGTCGTCGGGACGCACGCCGGTCCT
>JAICUZ010000327.1 GCA_025935595.1 Burkholderiales bacterium | reverse complement strand
GCGCGTCGAGGCGCCTGCAGCGCCGGAGCCCGAAGCCGAGCCGCCGGCCGACCGCCGCGCCGACGTCCACGCCCGCGCCCGCGCTGCGATGGACGAGCTAAAGGAGGACTGACCGCAGCAGCTCCGTGCGCTCGCCGTCGTCGAGCCCGCGGAGCGGCAAGCGGACGTCCGGCTCCATCGGCACGCCGCGCGCACGCACGACCTCCTTGAGGGCTGCGTGGCGCGGGAACCGCTCGACCTTTGCACGCAGGGCGCCCGCGTTCGTCGAGTCGCCGCTCCGGACTGCGTCGACGACGACGTCAGGAAACGCGGACGCGAGACCGGACACCGCCCCGGCCGCCCCGGCGGCGAGCCCTTCCCCGATCAGCGCCTCGGCGCCGACGAGCACGTCCAGCCCTTCGAGCATGTACGGCGCGACGTTCTCGAACGGCGAGTCGCTGACCTTCATGCCCACGAGGTTGTCGACCGCTTCGCGCAGGCGTTCGATCACGATCGGCGGGATCGCGTATCCGGACGCAGCCTTCAGCTCGTACGCGTAGAACGGCGTCGGCGCGCAGGCGCGTGCGGCAGCGGTGAAATGCGCGAGCAGCGACTCCTCGTCGAGGATGAAGTACGGCGGGGCGATCACCGCGACTCCGTCGACGCCCGTCGCCGCGGCGTGCTCGCAGAGCGCGACCGTCGTCGCCGTCGTCTGCGCGCCGCAGTGCGCGATCACCGGCAGCGGGCCGCGCGCCGCGTGCTCGAGGAGTGTCTTGCGTTCGTCGGGTGAGAGGTTCATGCCCTCGCCGGTCGTCCCGGCGAGGAGCACGCCGTCGATGTTGTGCCCGGCGAGGAACGCGAGGTACGGCTCGAGCGCGTCGAGGTCGAGTGCGGCGCCGTCCTCGCGGAGCGGCGTCAACGCGGCTGCGATCGCCCTCGGCATCAGCGCTCGTTCGTGCAGACCTTGTCGTTCGGCCCGACGAGTCGGTCGAACAACGCGTTGAAGGTCGCGTCGCGGGCCGCGTCGAACGGCCCGAGGGGCGGGCCTTGCCATTGCACGTCCGGTGTCACTCCTGGTCCCATCACGGTCACGCGGTGAGCATCTCCGATCGCGGGGCCGCGTGGGGCTCGGCTCCCCGGGTAGCCCGCAGGCGAGACCTGCGGGACGAAGCTGTAACAGAACGCGCCGTTCCCCACGTGCAGCACTTTGCCTGCGTCATGGCGCCAGCCAGGCCCGTACGTCGAGTTGTGCGCGTCGATGTAGACGTACCTGGCGTATCCGTCACCCCGCTTCGTCGCCGACGGCGTGTGGTAGCCGAACACGGGTTGCCCGCGATAGGTGAGCCGGCCGAACAGCCCCTGCCAGTGACCCTGGTACGTCCAGTTCTGCGACACCTCGAGTTCTGGGAGCGGCCCCGACCAGTGCGAGAGGTGGAACTCGAGCTTGCCCTGCTCCGGCAACCATGGCACGAGCCCGCGCATCGGCAGGAGGCGGCGCCACGCCTGCACCGCCCAGTAGCTTCCGTCGGGCGCCTTGCACGCGGTGACGAGGAACGGGACGCTCGGTCCGTCGTAGGGCTCACACCGGTTCTCGAACCGCGGCGCCGCGAGGTGGCCGAGGCTGACGAGGCCGCCCGAGTAGTCGAAATGGAAGGCGACCTGCGGCGTCTCCTTCGACGGCGGGCGCGCGTTGATCGCGCCCCAGACGAGGACGTTTCGGGTGCGCCCGTCCTCACGCCGGTACGTCACGAGCGCCTCCCCGTTCGCGTTGACCCGGAGGTGAACGTCGTGAACTGCCAGGTCTCCGAGCGGTGTGCTCGCCGCCGCGGCAGGCGCGAGCACGAGCGCCGCGACCCAGACGGCGAGTGCCCTCATACGGCGCAGGATGGTAACGGGGATCGACAAATCCCGAATACCGGCTAGTTTGTGAGAACGACACCTGGGGAGGGAGTCGGGGGAGATGATCAGGCAAAACTGGAGAACCGCCGGGTTCTGGCGGTGGTGGTGGCAAACGCGCGTGCCCACCGACGCGAAGGTCATGGCGGCGGTGCTGCTCGGCGCGTTGTTCCTGCTCGGCGGCTATGTCGCCTCGGGGCATCTCTCGGGTACACGCACGGCGGATGCGGCCCAGTCGTACGTCCTGCAGACCACGATCTCGAAGGTCGTCACGGTGAAAGAGCACGGCAGGACGGTTGTGAAGCGTGTCCCGGTGATCGTGCGCCGGACGATCGTGCGCTCGAAGACGGCGTTCGCGACGGTCGTCGACACCCGCGTCGTCACCGCTCCCGGCGGCACGAAGTACGTCACCCGAAAGGTCGTCCGTTACGTGCCGGTCGTCCACAAGCGGACCGTGCGCGTCAACGGTAAGACGAAGACGGTCACCGAGACGAAGCTCGTGCCGACGGTCAAGACCGAGACGGCCGTCGTGACGAACCAGGAGACGGTGACGAACGAGAGCACGGTCGTC
>JAICUZ010000064.1 GCA_025935595.1 Burkholderiales bacterium | reverse complement strand
GTTCGTGATCTTCTGGGCGACGCCGACCCAGCCCGCGACCTTCGTCTATCCGAACGTCCCGCATCTCACCGCCTGGCACATCCAGCACGGCGACCACATCCTCGGCATCGACCGACCGACACGCGACCAGTACCTCGACTACGTCACCCATCTGTTCCGCTGGGACTTCGGCTACACGTGGGCCCGCGGGTTCACCCTGCCGGGACAGCCGGCGGCCAAGCAGGGATTCCCGATCACCGCACAGCTCGACGCTCAGTTGCGGGTCACGCTCTCGCTGCTACTCGGCGGCGCAGCGGTGGTGCTCCTGCTCTCGGTGCCGCTCGGCGCGTTCGCGGGCAGCCGAATCGGATCGCTCAGCGACCGGACCGTTTCGCTCGTCGCGCTGATCGGGGTCTGCTCGCATCCGATGGTGCTGAGCGTCCTCGTCCGCAGCCTCTTCCACGGACGCCTCCACTGGACGCCGCCCGGCGGCTACTGCCCGCTGGCGGGCGGTCAACCAGGCTGTAGCGGCCTCTTTGACTGGGCGACCCATCTCGCTCTGCCGTGGCTCACGTTCGCGCTCCTGTTCCTTGCGCTCTACGTCCGCATGGTCCGGGTCAGCATCGCGGAGACATTGCCGCAGGACTTCGTCAGAACCGCGCGCGCCAAGGGCGCGAGCAGCTTCCGCGTGATGACGCACCACATCCTTCCGAACGCGGGCCTGCGGATTCTCACGATGATCGGGATGGAGATCGGAACGGCGCTCGGCGTCTGCATCTACGTCGAAGCCGCCTTCGCTCTTCCCGGGCTCGCCTCACGCGCCGTGTTCGCGATGTCCGGGTCGACCCAACTCGATCTGCCGGTGATCATGGCGCTCGTCTTCGTCATCAGCTCGATCGTCGTCGTCGGCAACTTCGCCGTGGACACGCTCTACGCCGTGCTCGATCCGCGGCTCGCCCTCGGCGGTCGGCCGCGCCCCGAGAAGAGCGCAGCCGGAGGGGTCATCTGAGTCAGGCCGGCGCCGGCTCCGGCTCGTGCGCCGGAGCCATGTGCGTCCGGAGGAGCGTGGCGCCGATCGCGGCGGCAGTGACCGCGAACAGCGCGCCGATTACGAACGCGACGTGATAGCCGCCGGTCAGCGCTGATGCGGTCGAGTGGCCTGACGATTCGAGATGTGACGTGCGCGACGCCGCGACGCTCGCCAGCACGGCGAGGCCGAGCGCGCCGCCCATCATGAACGACGTGTTCACGATCCCGGAGGCGAGCCCCGACTCCTCAGGCTTGACCTCGCTCATCGCGGCGAACAGGACCGGGTTGAATGCGATGCCGGCACCGAAACCGAGCAGGATCATCCCCGGCAGCACATCCATGACGTAGCCGCCGTCGACCGGCGCGCGGGCGAAGGCCAGCAGCCCGAGCCCCGCGGCGGCGAGCCCGATCGCGAGCGGGATGCGGACGCCGTACCGCATGACGAGCTTGGCCGACACGGCGATCGAGAGGAAGCCCATCACCAGGTTGCCGGGCAGGAAGCCGAGGCCGACCTTCAGCGGTGAATAGCCGAGCACGAGCTGCATATAGAGCGCGGAGAGGAAGAACCACGCGAACATCGCGCCGGCCCAGAGGATGCCGGCGACGCTCGCCGTCGAGAGGTTGCGCCGGCGGAAGAGGCCGAGCGGCATGAGAGGCGACTTGACGCGCGTCTCGATCACGATGAACGCGACGAACAGCGCGATCGCCACGGCGAAGCGCACGAGCGTCGTGCCCGAAGTCCACCCGTCGGCGTTGCCATTCAACGTCGCGTACACCGCGACCATCAGCGCTCCGGTGACCGTGATCGCGCCGCCGACGTCGAGGCTGCGGCCGTGGGCGGCGCTCCCCGCCGTGTTCGGGATCAGACGAAGCGTCAGGAACACGACTGCGACGCCGATCGGCAGGTTGACGAGGAAGATCCAATGCCAGTTGATCGCGTCGGTGAGCACGCCGCCGAGCACAACGCCGATGCTGCCGCCGCCGGACGCGGTGAAGCCGAAGAGCCCCATCGCCTTCGCGCGCTCGGCCGGCTTCGTGAAGAGCCCGAGCATCAGGGAGAGCGACACCGCCGAGGCCACAGCGCCGCCGATGCCCTGGATCGCGCGCGCGGTGATCAGCATGCCCTGCGACGTCGAGAGCCCGCAGACGAGCGACGCGAGCGTGAAGAGGCCGATCCCGAAGATGAACAGCCGCCGCGGCCCGTACAGGTCGCCGAGCCGCCCGCCGAGCAGGAGCAGGCCGCCGAAGGTCAGCGTGTACGCGTTGATGACCCACGCGAGCGACGATTCGTTGAAGCCGAGGTCGTCGCGGATCGACGGCAGTGCAACGTTCACGATCGTCGCGTCGAGCACGATCATCAGGCTTGCGGCGCAGAGCGTGTAGAGGGCGAACCAGCGGGTGCGATCGTCTGTGATGGTCATACCTCGTTCGACTCCGGGGTCACCCGAAACTCATCGCTCGTTGCCGCAGTTCTTGCGCGCGTCGTGTCGTAGGTGGTCGATTTCCTTGCGGTGTCCCTGGATCTGCTGCGATCGGTCGAGTAGGTCGGTCACGCCGTCGCAGTTCCCGAGCGCGAAGCGCGTGTACGCAAGGTTGTAGTCCGCGTACGCCTCGTCGAGCGAGCCCGTCCCCTGGAGGGCGCTGACCGCCTGCTCGAGCAGCGGCAGGGCGCCGTTGTAATCGCGCGCTTGCATCTTCGCGAAGCCCGCGTTGTTGAGCGACGCGCCGTTCGTCGACGGCTGCGTTGCCTGCGTGGTCTGCGGCGCGGTCGTAATCGTCCGCTCCACGGTCGTCCCGGGCCGCGTCACGGTGCGGACGAGCACCTTCGGCGTGCTGTCGCCGCGCGTCGCGATCACCGCGGCCGCGATCCCGGCCAGCGCGATCACGATCGCGACGAGGATCAGCGCCACCGGGATGCGGCGTCGAGTGGGGGGTAGTGGCACGGCTTGTCCTGGGACGACCCACGTCGAGCCTGCATCGTCCTCGAGCGCGCGCTGGAGCTCGCCCACGAACTCCGCCGCCGTCGGATATCGCGCGCCGGGCTCTTTCGCAAGCGCGCGCGTGAAGATCGGGTCGAACGCGCGCGGCAGATCGTGGTTCGCGGTCGAGATCGACGGCACCGGCGCCTGAACGTGCGCCGCCGCCTCTGCGGCCGGCGTCTGCGACTCGAACGGCCGCCGGCCGGTGAAGAGCTCCCATGCGACGACCGCAAGCCCGTAGCGGTCGCTCGCCGGCCCCGACTGCTCGCCGCGCGCCTGCTCCGGCGACAGGTACCCGGCGGTGCCGAGGATCGTCCCGGTCTGCGTGAACGAGTCGAGCCCCGCCGCGCTCGCGATCCCGAAGTCGGCGACCTTGACGTGACCTCGCTCATCAAGGAGCAGGTTGCCGGGCTTCAGGTCGCGGTGCACGATCCCGGCGGCGTGCGCGGAGTCGATCGCTGCGGCAGCGTCGTCGAGCCAGTCGAGCACCTGCCGCGGCACGCACGGCACGCCGCGCGTCAACCGTTGCTCGAGCGATCCGCCCGGGAGCAGCTCCATCACGATCATCGGGCGACCGCCGTGCTCGACGACGTCGAAGATCGTGACGATGTGCGGGTTGCCGGAGAGTCGCGCTGCGGCGAGCGCCTCGCGGCTGAACCGGCGCCGCAGCGACTCGTCCTGCGCGAACCGGTGGGAGAGGACCTTGACCGCGACGTCACGGTCGAGCTCCTCGTCGGTCGCCCGGTAGACCTCGGCCATGCCGCCGCGCGCCAGCAGCTCGGGCTCGCGGTACCGCGCGGGGAGGTGCGTGTCGATGGGAGGCATGCCTAGATGGGCAACGAAAGCATGGTGTAGCCGCGGCCCAACCTATGGAAACGTTCGGTAAAGCCTTCCCGAGGCCCGGAGACGCCTCGGCTACCGTGATCCGCGTGGGTCGGCTCGCCCTCCTGGCCTGCGCGGCGGCACTGCTCTTCGGTGCCGCTGCCACGGCAGCGCTGCTCGCGCCCGGCTCGGACGCGGCCGCCACGACCACGAGCGCGACCACGACGACGCCGTCCGCGCCGCCGCCCGCCTCCGCCGTCAGCACCGCCCCGTCCGTCCTCGCGTTCACGGGGCATGGTTGGGGCCACGGCATCGGACTCGCTCAATGGGGTGCCTACGGCTACGCGTTGCACGGCCTCGCCTACGACAAGATCCTCGCCCACTACTACCCGGGAACGACATTGGGTCGATCGCGCGTTGCGACTGTCAGAGTCCTCGTCGCTTCGAAGCAGAACGTGACGATCACCTCGACGACGCCGTGGACGATCGTCGATGCCACCGGCGCCAGGACCGCGCTCGACGCCGGCCCGCTCACGCTGGACTCGACGTTCACGGTCGACGGCACGCCGCTCGAGCCGCCGCTCTCGATCACCGCGAAGGCGCCGTTGTCGGTGGGCGGGATCGCCTACCGCGGCAAGCTCACGATCGCGCTCGACGGCAGGCTGGTCGACGTGGTCGACGTCGTCGGGCTCGAGCAGTACCTGAAGGGCGTCGTGCCGTCCGAGATGCCCTCGAAGTGGCCGTCCGGCGCGCTCGAGGCTCAGGCGGTCGCGGCGCGTTCGTACGCGCTCGCGAATCTGACGAAAGGGCGGCCGTACGACCTCTACGGCGACGCCCGCAGCCAGGTGTACGGCGGCATCCCCGCCGAGTCGGATGCCGCGAGCGCCGCCGTCGACGCAACGAAGGGCCAGGTCGTCCTCTACAACGGCAAGATCGCGAACGCGCTCTTCTTCTCGACGTCGGGTGGCCGCACCGTCTCCGCGCTCGAGGCGACCGGCGTCGACGTGCCCTACCTCGCCTCCGTCACCGACCCGTACGACTCGCTCTCGCCGTACCACGATTGGGGGCCGGTGCTGTACGACGCGAAGGCGGTGGCGAAGCAGATCAAGCTGGCGGGATCGATCGCGAGCGCGGCGGTACTGACCGGCTCATCCGGCCGCGTGAAGAGCTTCGTGGTGTCGTCGGCCGACGACACGCAGGTGACGCTGACCGGCAACCAGGTGCGGAACGCACTCGGTTTGCGATCGACGTGGTTCACGCCGGCGGTGCTGCAGCTTTCGCCGGCCGCGCGGACGATCACCTACGGTGGCGCGCTCTCGCTGCGCGGCGCCGTTCACGGCGCGACCGGCCTGTCGTTGGAAGCGAAACCGGCCGGCGGCGGCTGGGCCGATGTCGGTCTGCTGCCGGTCGACCCGGACGGGACGTTCGCGCTCGCCGTCAAGCCACAGGTCTCGACCCAGTACCGGCTCGCCTGGGGTGACGCCCGCGCGTGTCTCGCGAGGATCGCCGTCGCAGCGCGCGTGTCGGCGGTCGTGACCCCGCAGGGCGTCCAGGGAACGCTTCGCCCGCTCGCGCCCGGTGCACCGGTCCAGCTGCAGCAGCAGCAGGACGACGGAACGTGGGCGACCCTCGTCTCGACGACTGCCGACAGCTCGGCGGCCTGGTCGTTCACGACGCAGCTCGCCGCCGGCACCTACCGCGTTCGCTCCGCGCCCGGCCACGGCGTCGCCGTGGGCCTTTCGGCACCGTTCACCGTGCAGTGAGAAGGCTCGCGCTCCTCGCCGCCCTCGCGGCGCTCGCGGTTCCGGCCGCTGCGGCCGCGTTCACCAACACCGAGCCGGACGCAGCCGAGCAGTGGTACCTCGACGCGGACCAGGCGTGGTCCTTCTGGCCGACGATGCCGAGCCTCGCGCCGATCAAGGTGGCGATCATCGACTCCGGCATCGATGGGTCGCACCCGGATCTCGTCGGGCGTGTCGTCGCAGCCAAGTCGTTCGTCGGCGGTTCGCCGTACCACGACGAGCAGGGGCACGGGACGTTCGTGGCCGGCGAGATCGCCGCCAACCCGACGAACGCGATCGGCATGGCAGGTCTGGCGTTCAACGCGCGACTGATCGTCGCGAAGGTCGTGGCCGCTGACGGCGAGGTCTCGCTGCCCGCCGAGGTGGCGGGGATCCGCTGGGCGGTCGACCAGGGCGCGCGCGTCGTCAACCTCAGTCTCGGTGGTGTCCGCGACCCGCTCAACCCGTCGCTCGACACGTACTCACCGCTCGAGCGCGCCGCTGTCGAGTATGCGTACTCGAAAGGCGCGGTCGTCGTCGCCGCCGTCGGGAACGGCACGCAGTCGCCGTCCACACCGTGGCGCTTCGCGGCGTATCCCGCTGCCCTCCCGCACGTGATCGGCGTTGCGGCCGTGCGCCGCGGCGGGTCCGTCCCCGGCTACTCGAACCGTGACGCGGTGTACGTCGACGTCGCGGCGCCCGGTGACGACATCTTCTCGTCGATCCCGTCGAACCTGGTGGCCGACGACTCGGGGTGCACCGATCCCTATTCGGACTGCGGTCCCGTCGAGCTGCGGAATGCGATCGGCACGTCCTTCGCCGCGCCGCAGGTGAGCGCGGCCGCTGCGCTCCTCCTTGGAACCAACCCGTCCCTCACACCAGACCAGGTGGGGTACATCATCGAGCGGAGCGCTGACGACTCCTCAGTTCTCTCGGGTTGCGGCGCCTGCGCTGCCGGCCGCGACGCATTGACGGGATGGGGGGCGCTCAACGTCGCGAGCGCCCTCACGCGCCTTGCCTCGCTGCAGCCGCTCCCGCGCCCAGACCGGTTCGAGCCGAACGACGATGCCGGCGTGTGGGCGCGCACGCTACCCGCGAGCCGGCACTCGGTCGATGCGTCGATGGACTATTGGGACGACAACCTCGATGTCTACCGCCTGCGTCTCTTCCCCGGGCAGCGCCTGTTCGCGCGACTGACGCCGGCCGCCGACGCGAAGATCCGACTGCAGCTCTGGGCGCCGGGGACTGAACACGTCGACGCGCTGGACGTGCGCTCGATACGGCTCGCCGACTCGCACCAGGTCGGCCGCCAGGTGCGGCTTTCGTTTCGCGTCCGCACGCGGGGCGTGTACTACCTGTCGGCGAAGGTGGTGTCGCGCACGCCCGAGCCCGTGCAGTACCACCTCGCGCTCAGCCGCCGTTCTCTCTGAGCTCGGCGGGATCGACGTCGCGAAGCACACGTGCGGGTGAGCCGACGACCACGACACGCGGCGGAACGTCCTTCGTCACGACGGCGCCGGCGCCGATGAACGCCTCCTCGCCGATCTCGACGCCGGGGCAGAGGATCGCGCCGCCTCCGATGCGGGCGCCGCGCCGGATCGTCGGCCCCTTCATCAGTGCCTGGCGCTTCGCGGTGCGGCCCATGAAATTGTCGTTCGTCGTGACGACGCACGGCGCGATGAAAACGTCCTCCTCGAGCGTCGAGTAGGCGGTTACGTACGCGCCGGCCTGGATGCGCGTACCCGTGCCGACCGTCGTGTCGTTCTCGATCAGCGAGCCGCGCCCGAGGATGCAGTCGTCACCGAGCGCAACGCGCTCGCGAATGCACGACTGGTCGCCGACGATACAGCGCGCGCCGATCTCCGAGCCGGCGAACACGATCGCACCGGTCGAGACCACCGTCTCGTCGCCGATCACCGTCGGCGGCAGCGGCTCGCGCTTCGCGGTCGAGCGCGCGCCGAGCGACGGCTCCTTGCCGACGACGGCGTGCTCGAGCACCCGCACGCCTTCGCCGAGCACCGTCCCCTCGTAGACGACCGCGGTCGGATGGATCTCAGCCACTGAGCGAATTGGTGAGCATCTCGAGCGCGCGCACCACGCGCGCACCGTCCTGCGCCACCTTGGCGCGATCGTGCTTGCCGTCGATCAGCTCGAGGAAGTACTCGCACTCGAGCCGCAGCGGTTCGGTGGTCGCGACCTTCGGGATGTGAATGTCGCCCGACGCGATCGCGCCCGAGCTGTCTGCCCGCTTCTCGTACACCGTCACCTTGCGTTCCGGCTCCATGTCGTCGAACACCGCCATCTTCTCGCGGCCGACGACGGTCATCTTCCGCATCTTGTGCGGGTCGAGCCACGACAGGTGCATGTGGGCGATCTTGCCGCTCGGGAAGCGGAGGAAGCAGAACACGACGTCCTCCACGCCCTCGTGGATCGACCAGCTGCCCTGGGCGGTCGCGAAGTCGGGATCCTCGTCGAGCAGGTAGAGGATCACGGAGAGGTCGTGCACCCCGAGCGACCAGAGGGCGTTCTCGTTCGAGCGGACGATCCCGAGGTTGACGCGGTTGCCGTAGACGCAGAGCACGTCACCCAGCTCGCCCGAAGCGACCAGCTCCTTCAGCTTCAGGACGGCGGGGTGGTAGAGCAAGAGATGCCCAGGCATGAGCACTCGGTTTCCGTCGTCCGCAAGCTGCACCAGCTCGTCTATCTCGACGGCGCGCATCGCCGGCGGCTTCTCGACGAAGACGTGCTTGCCCGCCTCGAGCGCCTGCTTCGCGAGCGCGTAGTGCGTCGGCACCGGTGTCGCGATCACGACCGCGTCGAGCGTCTCGTCCGCGAGCATCTCCGCGAAGTCGTTCGTCGCGCGTGCGTGCGGAAACCGCGCCGCGAGCGGCTGGAGATGGGCGTCGTCGAGATCGCACAGCCACGCGAGCTCGGCAAGGCCGTCGAAGTTCCTGACGAGGTTCGGCCCCCAGTAGTTGAGGCCGACGACGCCGGTCCGGGGGGTCACAGCTTCCAGACCTTGCCGTCGACCTCGTGCCCCTTGGTGGCGTTGCGGAAGTCGACGATCACCTTGCCGCGCCGCACGAGGTCGGCGTAGTCGAACGAGGAGTGGTTGGTGACGATCGCGATGCAGTCGTACTGCTCGGGCTCGAGCGGCGAGGAGGTCATGCCGTCGAACTCCGGCACAAACGGGTCGTGGTAGGAGACGTCGGCGCCGGCGTTCCGGAGCAGATGCACGAGCTTCTCCGCCGGCGATTCGCGATAGTCGCCGATATCCGGCTTGTAGGCGACGCCGAGTATCAGGATCTTCGCGCCGGCGACCGACTTACGCGCGCCGTGGTTCAGCGCTTGCGAGATCAGCGAGCGGCAGAAGTACGGCATGTTGTTGTTGACCTCGCCCGCGAGCTCGATGAAGCGCGTCGAGAAGTCGTACTCGCGCGCCTTCCAGGTGAGGTAGAACGGGTCGATCGGGATGCAGTGGCCGCCGAGCCCCGGCCCCGGCTTGAACGACGCGAAGCCGAACGGCTTGGTCGCAGCTGCCTCGACCACTTCCCACACGTCGATCTCCATCCGGTCGCACAGCTGCGCGAGCTCGTTGACGAGCGCGATGTTCACCGCGCGGTAGATGTTCTCGAGCAGCTTCGTCAGCTCGGCGGCGTCGGGCGTCGAGACCTCGTGCACCGCGTCGATCGCCGCGCGGTACACGTCGGCGGCCTGCTTCGTCGACGCGGGATCGATGCCGCCGACCACCTTCGGGGTCGTCTTCGTCGTCCAGTCCTCGCGGCCGGGATCGACGCGTTCGGGCGACATCGCGAGGCGGAAGTCCTCGCCCGCCTTCAGCCCCGACCCTTGCTCGAGGATCGGCTGCAGCACTTCGCGCGTCGTGCCGGGCCACGTCGTCGACTCGAGCACGACGACCTGGTCGCGCTGCAACACGGGTGCCAGGCTGCGGGCAACCGCCTCGATCGCGGACAGATCGGGCTCGCGCTGCTTCGACAGCGGCGTGCCGACGGCGATCAAGATCGCGTGAGCCTGCTTGACCTGCTCGTAGTCGGTGGTCGCCACGATCCGGCCGTTCGTGACGAGAGGGGCGAGCCGCTCGTTTGATACGTCCTCGATGTGGCTCTCGCCGCGATTCAGCGCATCGATCGTGTCCGACCGGACGTCGACGACGAGCGCGCGCTGACCGGCCTCTGCGAAGGTGACCGCGAGCGGCACGCCGACGTAACCCGCGCCGATGACGGCGACGTCGTAGAGGGGGGTCGCGCTCAAAGCGCGGTCAAGCGTACAGGGAGGCCGCGATGCGCTCGGACGCGTGCCCGTCGCCGTACAGCGGCGGCGCATCCTCCGGGAAACGGGCTGCGTCGACCGCCGCGGCGAGCCCGGCCGGCTCCGTCAAGGCGTTCGCGCCGGCGGAGACGGTGTCGACCCACTCCGTGCTCGGGCGGAGGGTGACGCACGGGACCCGCAGCCAGTACGCCTCCTTCTGGAGCCCGCCCGAGTCGGTGACGACGAGCTCGGCGCTTTCGAGGAGCGCCAGCATCTCCAGGTAGCCGAGCGGTTCGACCGCCTCGACATTCGGCGGGAGCGAGACGTCGTTCGCCTCGAGCGCGTGGCGTGTGCGTGGATGCACGGGGAACACGAACCGGCGTCTCGTCTCCGCGAGCGAGGCGGCGATCTCGCGGAGGCGGTCAGGCTCCGTGTTCGCCTGGCGGTGGATCGTCAGCGCGGTGTAGGCGCCGTCGCGCTCCGCGACTCGCCTGTGCGCGATCGGGGCGAAGATTCGAGCCGCGTCGGCCATCACGTCGCCGACGACCTCGGCGGTGCCGTCGACGCCTTCGGACGCGAGGTGCGCCGCCGACCGTTCGTCGGGGCAGAGGAGAAGCGTCGCGAGCCGGTCGACCTCGATCCGGTTTCGCTCCTCCGGCAT
This sequence comes from Burkholderiales bacterium, assembly GCA_025935595.1. Lineage (GTDB taxonomy): Bacteria > Actinomycetota > Thermoleophilia > Gaiellales > Gaiellaceae > PALSA-600. The sequence goes on along the minus strand of JAICUZ010000064.1, from coordinate 257 downwards.
CGAGAGGTCGAAGCTCCGGAGCCCGGCCTCGACGTGCGCGATGCGCACGTCGCCGGCGGCGCGCGCGCCGGCGACCGTCGAGTTCGTGTCGCCGAAGACGAGCACCCAGTCGGGGTGCTCGGCTCGAACGATCGACGCGATCGCGGCAGTCATCGCGTCGATGTCGGCGGTGCGCAGGTCGAGCCGATGTGCAGGCTCGGGGATCCCGAGCTCGTCGAAGAAGATCTGTGACATCTCCGGGTCCCAGTGCTGGCCCG
>JAICUZ010000222.1 GCA_025935595.1 Burkholderiales bacterium | reverse complement strand
TGCCACCTCGCGGCAAGTGAGAGAGGGTCGCAACAGGAGGATCCGCTGTCGGCCGATCGCCGTAGCGGACGCCCTTCGCGGTCCACGCGGTCGACTCCTTGGGGAATGCGATGCCGCGCATCGGCCCGTACGAAGAGTTGAACGTCCTGCTCGATCCGCCGTGCCAGCCCGGAAGCGGCCGGAAGCGCGGCGGTTGCGCCCACGGAACAAGGGCCACCGATGCAACGAGCTCGAGAATCACAGAGTCGCTTTACCCAACCCGGTCAGCGACTCAATCGCCACCGCTCCTCGACCCGACCAAGTTTCCACACGACCGCGGAGGTCGCCCACGTCGCGACGAACAGGGCGACGATGCCGTAGCCGAGCACGTTGAAGTCGACCTGGAGTCCCGGCGCGCCGAGCACCTGCAGCAGCTCGACGCTCCCGACGCCGAGCGCGACGACGACCGACAACGTGGTGACGGTGAGGTTGTAGTAGACCTTCCGCACGGGGTTCGAGAACGCCCACGTGTACGCGTGGCTCATGAACGCGCCGTCTGCGGTGTCCATCAGCGACATCCCGGCCGCAAACAGAAGCGGCAGCGAGAGGACGGCGAGAATCGGCACGTGATTCGTGGCGAGGCCGGCGGAGATAGCGAGCAGGCCGACCTCCGTCGCGGTGTCGAAGCCGAGGCCGAAGAGCACGCCTAGCGGGTACATCTGCCAGCTCTCGCGGATCTTGTTCGCGACCCGCCCGATGAAGAGCCGCGACATCAGGCCACGGTCGAGCAGACGCTGTTCGAGACGCTCCTCGTCGAGGCTCCCGGTCCGCATCTCCCGGAAGACGCGCACGATGTCGAGCAGGACGAGCAGGTTGAGGATCCCGATGATCCAAAGGAACGTCCCGGACACGCCGGCGCCGACATATCCGCCCCAGTGCTGGAACGACGGGATGTGCGACTTCACGCTCGCCGCGCCGAACGCGAGGGAGGCGGTGAGGGCGAGCACGACGCTCGAGTGGCCAAGCGAGAAGAAGAAGCCGACCCCGAGCGGACGCTTCTCCTCCTGCAGGAACTTCCGAGTCGTGTTGTCGATCGCCGCGATGTGGTCGGCGTCGAACGCGTGCCGCAGCCCGAACGTGTACGCAAGCGTCCCGAGCCCCGCGAGCGCCGGGTTCGACCGCGCGAAGAGGAGGAACAGGCCCCAACCGGCGACGTGAAGGAGCGCGACGGCACCGCCGAAGCCGGAGAGGCGAAGCCATTCGGCGCGCGAGAGCGCGGGGATGGAGCGAAGCATCGGGCTACCTCACTTTCGGGAGTGCGTGGACGGTCATCGCGACTCCCGCGACGACGATGACGACGGCGGAGAGCGCCGGGAGGAGGCGAAGCGCGAGACCGTCGAAGCTCTTCCGCGCGAACGCGGAGCGCGCGAGGACGGCGACGAGGCCGATCCCGGTGATCGTGAGCGCGAGCCCGAGCGAGAACGCGACGATCAGGACGAGCCCGAACGCGACGCGGTGGAGCGAGATCGCCGCCAGCAGCACGACGAGCGCGGAGGGGCACGGCAGCGCGCCGCCGGAGATACCGACCGCGAGCAGGCCACGGAAGCCCGAGCCCGGCTCGGGAGCGTGGTCGTGGTCGTGCGCGTGCCCGTGTCGGTGCCGACGCTCGTGCAGCCAGTCGCGCAACCGGGCCCGCACGACGGCTGCGCCGATCGCGATCACCGAGATCCCGGCGGCTGCGTTGAGCCACGGGTAGAGCGTCTCGGGGACGATCCACTGCGACAGCGCGAGCGTGACGAGCCCGAGTGCGAACACGCCGATCGTGTGCGTGACCGTCACGATCAGACCGAGCACGGCCGCGTCCCGCGGCGTGCCGCGGCGACCGACGAGGTACGCGGTGACGATCGTCTTTCCGTGGCCCGGCGACAGTGCGTGGGCCGCTCCCCAGAAGAGCGCCGCGGCGAGCGAGACGAGGATCACGAGCAGACTGAGATGCCGTTCGCCGATCAGCTTCGTGAAGCCGCTGTCGGCGACGCGGTCGGGCGCCTCGAGCGACGCACCGCTCGACACGTGCGGCACCGGCCCATCGCTCGGTGTAAGCGAGGCGCGCGCCCGGGTCACGTCGAGCGGGCTCTGGAGCAAGCTCTTCGGGTAGGCGCGCAGCTCGTCGGAGGCACTGTGAGTGGCCGCACCGACGACGATCTCCTTCCAGCCGAGACGGCCGGCGTAGTTCGTGTCGTGCACCGCGAGTTGCTCGTCGTGTGTCACCGCGGGCCCGCGGAAGATCACCTCGAGCCGCATCGTGTGGAGGCCCGCCACGCCACGCGGAAACGCGAGCGCATGCGCAACCGGCGTCAACGTCACGGCGCCGCCGGCGAGCGTGACATGGAGGCCGCGCGCGACGCGTCGCGCATAGACCGCCGGGTCGACGCCGTCCTGGCGTGCCTGGTAGGTCGGGATCTCGGCGAGATCGAGGACGTAGCGGACGTAGAGCCGGTGGCCCGCGACCTCGACGCGCGCGAAGCGGTTGATCGTGAAGTTGCCGAGCGGATGCGCGGACGCAACGGCCGGTGCGAGGAGCGCCGCGACCGCGGCGACGATGACGAGCAGCTTCTTCACGACGACAGTCCTTTCCGGGCGACGGGCGCCCACAGGATCGAGAAGTGGGGGTTGATCGCAAGCGCGCGCCGGTAGGACGTGCGTGCCTCCGCCGTGCGGCCGAGACAAGCGGCGACGTAGCCGCGGTGGAAGATCTTCAGGGCGTCCTTCGTGCCGAGACGCAGCGCGCGGTTCGAGTACGGCAGCGCCTCATTGCAGCGTCCTGCACGCGCGAGCGCCCAGCCGAGGACGTCGTCGCCGACGATGCTCGGCCGCTCGGCGTAGCCCCTGCGCGCGAGCTCGACCGTCTGCGCCGGGTTGCGGCCGTGGTCGGCGTCGAACAACGCGATGTCGAGGTCGTTGCGCACGCCGTTCGCGGCGAGCAGCCGCTCGATCACGCCGATCAGCGCGTACTGCTTCGCCGCAGCGGCACGAAGGCCAAGAGCGCCGTCGACGTCGCCGAGGAACGCCACGTATTGCGGAAGCGGCACACGGGCAACCGCACGCGCTTCGAGTGCACGTGCACGGCGCAGGTGCCCGAGCGCTGCCTCTGCCTGCGCGAGGCCGTCGAGCGCGAGCGGATAGCCGTCGAACGACGCGAGCGCGACGCGCATGTTGTGCGCGGCGGGGGCTGCGTGGCCGCTCGACAGGTCGAGCAGGCCGAGCTGGACCCGTGTCCAGGCATACGCCTCGCGCTCGCCGACAGCGGCCGACGACGCGAGCTCCATCGCGCGTGCCGCGCCGACCGTGTCCCCGATCAGCTCGCGCGCATACGAGACGCGCGCGTACGACGCGACGCTCGGCTTCAGTGCGTTCATGCGGTCGAACGCGGCGAACGCCTGCGGATAGCGGCCGAGCTCGAGCTCGGCGTCGCCGATGACGCCGTACACACCCGCGGTCGTCGGCGAGATCGCCCGCGCGCGGAGGCCGAGCGTGAGCGCCCGGCGAAACTGGTGTCGGGCGAGCGCAAGCTGCCCGAGGCCCGCGGTCGCGATCAGGTCGCGAGGTTGCACGGCGAGCGCCTCGTGCAACACGCCGTCGGCCTTCGGATAGTAGGAGGCGTCGCCGGTCTCCCGCACCCGCTGCAGATACGCAAGGCCGAGCGTCTCGAGCGCCTTCACGTCGCGCGGTCGAAGCCGCAGCTCGCCCTGGATGCCGGCGATCTCCGCTTCGGTGTCGCCTGCGGCGAAGCCGCGCTGGAGCTCCTCGGCGACGCCGGCCGGCAGCCGGTCGGGCGCCGCGGCGGCGCCCCCGGAGCGAAAGGCGCCGCCGAGGGCGAGGACGGCGGCGGTCAACACCGCCGCCGTCCCTGCGATCAGTACGCGTGCCTTCACCCTACGAGTGCTTCGGGTTGAGGCCGCCGTGCGTGTCCGCGAAGCCGCTGAACGGCGCAGCGACATACGGGAACACGCCCAGGTTCTTGACGTCGTTTCCGTCGACGCCGTCGCCGAGCGGCAGCTTGTGGCCGACCAGCTCACCGGCAACGACGCGTTCGGAGATGTCGATGACGTCGTCGTTCAGCCGGCGGCCGTTCGGGTAGCCGGCGAGGTCGCCGCCGATCACACCGAGATCCGACACCTTGTTGGCGGCGGTCGGCGGGATCGACAGGTTGAGCCGAAGCTCGTCCGCGAACGTCGCCCCGGTGTAGTTCAGCTTCGGGCTCGCCAGACCGGTGCCGAGGACGGCGACCAGGTCGGTGCGGCCGGTCTGCTTGTACGGGCCGAACTGCGGGTAGAGCTTCTGCAGCACCGCCGCGAGGATCGGGCTCGAGTAGTACTTCTCGAACTGCTTGTCCTGCGCCGGCGACGTCGCGTTCCAGTGGTCCTTCAGGTTCGTCGGGATGACGACCTCGTTGATCAGCGGGTTGCCGAGCCGCGAGACCTGCACCCATGGGCCCTGGGAGTCGTTCGTCCCGTCGGGCCGCAGGATCCGGATCTT
>JAICUZ010000279.1 GCA_025935595.1 Burkholderiales bacterium | reverse complement strand
GCCTCGGGCCACGACGCGACGATCAGCCGCGTCTCACGCGCCGGCAGGAATGACCAGATCTCCTCGGTCACGTGCGGCATCGCGGGATGGAGCAGCTTGAGCAACCACTCGAGCGCGAACGTCGCCGTCGCGCGCGCGTCGGCGTCGCCGTCGTAGAGGCGCACCTTCACGGCTTCGAGGTACCAGTCGCAGAAATCGTCGAACGTGAGGTGGTACAGCTCGTCCATCGCGTGCGCGAAGTCGAACTCGCCGAGGTACCCCTCGATCTGCCGCTGCGTCTGCGAGAGGCGTGCGAGGATCCAGCGCTCTTCGAGCGACGACGGGCGCTCCTCCGCCGCGGCTCCCTCGCATGCCGTCACGATCAGCCGCGCCGCGTTCCACAGCTTGTTCGAGAGCTTCCCGCCCTCCTCGATCGCGGCGTACGAGAAACGCACGTCCTGCGTGAGCGAGTTCTTGAGCAGCCCGTACCGGGTCGCATCGGCGCCGTACCGGTCGAGCACCTCGAAGGCGTCGATCCCGTTCCCGAGTGACTTCGACATGCGACGTCCGTCGGTTGCGAGCACGGTCGGATGGATGACGACGTCGTCGAACGGCCGCTCGCCGAGCAGCTCGAATCCCGAGAAGATCATCCGGTTCTCCCAGAGGCGGATGATGTCGCGCGCCGTCGTGTTGACGTTGCCGGGATAGAACTGCGCGAGCTCCGGCGTCAGGTCCGGCCAGCCGAGTGTCGCGAACGGCCAGAGCGCCGAGCTGAACCAGGTGTCGAGGACGTCGGTCTCGCGCGTCAACTCGCCCGACCCGCAGTCGGCGCAGGCGGACGGCTCGTCCAGCGCCACGGTCACGTGCCCGTCCGGGCAATACCATGCCGGAATCTGGTGCCCCCACCAGATCTGGCGCGAGATGCACCAGTCCGGCGCGTTGTCGAGCGAGTCGATCGCAAACCGGTGCTGGCTCTCCGGGTGGTACCGGATCTCGCCGCTGCGGAGCGCCTCGAGTGGACGCTCCTTGATCTGCTCCATCGAGCACCACCACTGAAGGGAGATGCGCGGCTCGATGCGCGAATGGCAGCGTTCGCAGAACGCGACGCTGTGCCGGTAGTGCTCGCGCTTGTCGAGCAGGTGCCGCTCGCGGCACCAGTCGAGGATCTTCGCTCCCGCGTCGTCCTGCGTCAGGCCTTCGAGCCCCGGCGCCGTCGAGCGGCCGTCGGGGCCGATGCAGCTCGGCTCAGGCAGCCCGTGGTCGCGGCCGATCTCGAAGTCGGTCGGATCGTGCGCAGGCGTGACCTTGAGCGCGCCGGTCCCGAACTCGACCTCGACGCGCTCGTCCGCGATCACGGGGACGCGGTTCTCGGTCCACGGCACGATCACCTCGCGGCCGATCAGATGCTTGTAGCGCTCGTCTTCGGGATGCACAGCGACGGCGACGTCGGCAGGGATCGTCGCGGGCCGTACGGTCGCGATCGGGATGTAGCCGTCGCCGTCCGCCAGCAGATAGCGGATTGTCGACAGTGTGTCGTCGACGTCTTCGTGCTCGAGCTCGAGGTCTGAGAGCGACGTCTCGTGATACGGGCACCAGTTGATGATCCGGTTCGCGCGGTAGATCCAGCCGCGCCCATAGAGGTGCACGAACCACTGCAACACCGCGCGGCTGTAGCCGTCGTCCATCGTCATCCGGGAGCGCCGGTAATCGAGCGACGCGCCGATGCGGCGGAAGTCGTCCAGGATCTTGCCGCCGTACTCGTGCAGCCACGCCCAGACGCGCTCGACGAACGCGTCGCGGCCGAGCTCCTGGCGCGACGTGCCTTCGTCGATCAGCGCGCGCTCGACCACGTTCTGGGTCGAGATGCCGGCGTGGTCGAAGCCCGGCTGGAAGAGCGTGTTGTAGCCCTGCATCCGCTTCCAGCGGATGAGCGAGTCTCCGACGGCGAGGTTCAGCGCGTGGCCGGTGTGCAGCCGCCCGGTGACGTTCGGCGGCGGGTGACAGTCGACGTACGGCGTGCGGCTCGGGTCAGGCTCGGCGTTGTAGAGCCCTTCGGCCTCCCACGTCTGCTGCCAGCGCTCTTCGACACCACGCGGCTCGTATCTCGGCTGCATGCTCGTCTCACCGTTCATTGAACGGCCCATCCTAGGGGCGGGTGAGGGCTATGCCGGAACTATGTGTTCCAGTTTACCGGCAGGCCGCGTAGCCCTGCATGCCGCGCGGGTTCGACGCTGCGACGATCTGGCCGCCCTCCCGCTTCACCGCGCTGACGCGGCCGAGTGACCAGGCGTCGGTGACGATGACCTCGTGGCCGCGGCGGCGGAGATCGTCGATCACGTCCTCGCCGAAGCGCGATTCGACCGACAGCGACCGCGGCGCGAACCCACGCGGGTCGAACGACGAGATCAGGTGATCGGTGTGCCACTCGGGCGCGTCGATCGCCGCCTGCAGATCGAGTCCACGGTCGACGTGCCGGATGAAGGCGTGCAGCGCCCACTGCTCCTGCTGGTCGCCGCCGGGGGTGCCGTACGCGAGCCACGGCTCGCCGTCGCGAAGCACGAGCCCGGGCGAGAGCGTCGTCCGCGGCCGCTTGCCGGGAACGAGCGATGACGGCAGCCCCTCCTCCAGCCAGAACATCTGCGCGCGGGAGCCGAGCGGCCAGCCGAGCGCGGGAATCGTGGGCGAGCTCTGCAGCCAGCCGCCGCTCGGCGTCGCGGAGATCAGGTTCCCGAAACGGTCTGCGACGTCGAGGTGCACCGTGTCCCCTCGCGTCGGTTCTCCGGCGCCGATCGGAGTCTGTGCCGACTCGACACCAAGTCGGGGCAGGCGGCCCCGTCCCGGCCGGAGCTCTGCACTCGCGTCGTCGCCGATCAGCGTGCGTCGCTCCGCCGCGTACTCCGGCGTCAGCAACTCGGCGATGTCTGCGCCGTCGCCGTAATTGGCATCGCGGTCCGCCAGCGCGAGCTTGGTCGCCTCGGTGAAGACGTGCACGAGCTCGGGCTCGGACAGCGACGAGACGTCGTACCCCTCGAGCAGTGCGAGCTGCTGCAGCGCCGACGGCCCCTGCCCCCACGCCTCCGTCTTGCACACGGTCAAGCCGCGGTAGTCGAACGTCATGGGCGACTCGAGTGTCGCGCGCCACCGCGCCATGTCGTCGCCGGTCAAGACGCCGCCGTTCGCCTGCGAGAACTGATCGATCTCGTCCGCGACGAAGCCCTCGTAGTAGACGCGCCGCGCGCCTTCGACCGTTCCACCGGACTCGGCGAGCAGACGGCGCCATGTGGCCGCGAGCTGCGGGTTCCGGAACGTCGATCCGGGCTGCGGCGCCGGCAGGTAGAGCTCGGCCGACGCCGGCCACTCGCGGAGCAACGGCTCGACGCGCTCGATCGTCATCGTGATCCCCGGGATCACCGGATACCCGTGCTCGGCGTACCCGATCGCGTAGTCGAGGACGTCGGCGAGCGGCCAGGTGCCGAACTGCTCGAGGAGGAGCAGCCACCCGCCGAACGACCCGGGCACGCACGCGGCGAGCAGCCCCGTTCCCGGGACACGCTCGAGCCCGTGCGCGCGGTACTCGTCGATCGTCGCCCCGGCGGGCGCGACGCCCTGCGCGCAGAGGACGAGCGGT
>JAICUZ010000011.1 GCA_025935595.1 Burkholderiales bacterium | reverse complement strand
GGTGAGTACTTGACGGCGTTGTCGATCAGGTTCGCGACGACTTGCCGCAACCGATCAGGATCTGCCGTCACCCAAACCGGGGACATCGAGTTGCGCAGCGTGAGCTCGATCTCGCGCGGCTTGTGGAGGCGCGCGGCGTTGAGGACGTCGTCGCAGACCGCACTCGCATCGACCGTCTGCGGCTGGAGTTGGAGATCGACCGCGTCGAGCTGGGCCGACACGAGCAGCTGGTCCATGAGGACGCGCAGCCGCTCCGACTGCGCCTCGATCATCTCCAGAAACTGCGCACGCATCTCCGCGGGAAGCTCGTGGTCGTCTCGGCGTAGGGTTCGCACGGCGCCGTAGACGGCCGAGAGCGGTGTCCGCAACTCGTGTGCGGCAGTCGCGACGAAGTCCGACCGAAGCTGTTCGAGGCGGCGGTCGTCGGACACGTCGCGGAACACGACGACCTCACCTCCGTCGAAGCTCGACCGCGTCGACGTCAGCCAATGGTCGCGTCCAGAGATCGTGACCAGCTGAGGCGTTCCGACGGGCGCTTGCTCGTCGGCGAGCAGCGCTTTGAGCCGGGGAGAGTCGAGCTCACCTTCGCCGAGCTCGAACAGCGCCGTCGCGGAAGGATTGGCATATCGAACAGCACCACCGTCTTCGAGGAGCAGAACGGCCTCGCGCACGTGCGTCAGCGCGCGCGCTGCGTCCGCGCTTCGTTCCGCTTCGCGGCGAGCGCGTTGCTCCTCGCGAAACTGCTCGTACAGCCGTCGTGGAACGAACCGAAGGAGCAACGCGGCGATCGCCACGGCCCCGAGGCCGGCGAGCCCGAGCACGGTCAGCCAGATGACGAGAGTCGTGTGCTGGTCGTGCTGCGATCGCTTCACGACGTCGCCTGCGTCGCCGATCAATGCGGCCGACGCGGTGCGCAGATGGTCGAAGTGCCCCTTCCCGCCAAGGACGTCTGCTTCGGCGCGCTTCTGTCCATCCGGCCCGCTCCGCACGAGCTCGATCTCACGCGCGAAGTAGGCCTCGAGCGATGCCACCTCCTTGCGCATCGCCGCGAGGTGCCTCGGGATGTCCGGGTCGAAGGACTGGTCCTTGGCGATCAGCGCCAGCTCGAGGTGCGCGTAGCGGCGCCCTTGCCGGTAGGGGGCGAGCGTCTTCGGATCGTGCGTGATCACGTAGCCGCGGACGGCCGTTTCCTCGTTGAGCATCTCCACGGCAAGGTCTTCCGTCACGGCGAAGAACGGCCCGGCTTGGTTGCTGAAGCGATCGTTGCCCAGCGAGTAGATGCGGTAGGCGGCGAATCCGCCCGCCGCGACCAGAGCCACGACGATGATGATCAGGAGTGCGAGCGCAACGCGGATCGGACGCTGTGCGCGCCTCGCCGCCGCACGATCCTGGTCCGATGCCACCGCTAGGGACTGGGACCGAACCTCAACGCCCAGACCTGTGATGCGCTCCCGCTCTTCTCGAGCTCGATCAGATCCTCGCGCAGGCGGGCGGGCAGGGCCACCGGATCGAACGGCTTGGAGATGTAGTCGATCGCACCCACCTCACGCCCGCGCGTGAAGTCGGTCGCCGCCGCCCTCGCCGACATGAACACGATCGGGACACCGCTCAGGCGCTCGGCGACGTCGAATCCGCCCACGTCGGGCAGCATCACGTCGAGCAGCACGAGGTCGGGCTTCTCGACAGCCGCGGCCTCGAGGCCATCGGTGCCGGTCTCGGCCACCGCGACCCGGAAGCCTGCCGCCTCGAGGTTGAACTGGACGAGCAGGCGCATCGCCGGGTCGTCCTCGACGACCAGGACCGAGATTGCACGGTCCTCCCAGCGGCTTTCGAATGTGTCGTCGACCGCAGAGAGACGGCGGCCACCCAAGGGTCCGCGGCCGGAGCTTTCGCTCGGCCCGTCGAACTCGAGGACCACCGGCGCGGTCAGACCCACGGTCCGAATCTAGCGAATGAGCCCGTGTCCCGTGATGCGAATCACGTGGTCGCCGCCGTCAGCGCGTCTTGACGAACGTGGCGCGCGCAGCGCTCGGTGCGGTCATCCCGAGGCGGCACTTGAGCTTGCTGCCGTGGCACGCACCCGTCCAGCTCTTCAGCTTCCAGCCCTTCGCGGGCTTCGCGACCAGGAACACCGTGTAGTACGACGTGAACGCCTTGGCACAGGTCCGCGTCGTGCACTTGATCCCGAGGGGAGTGCTCGCCACCGTTCCCTTCCCGGTCACGCTCACGCGGAGCTGGTACGTGTCCGGCGCGAAGAGCGCGCTCACGCTCTTCGCCGCGTCGAGTGTCAGCGAGCAGTCCGCGACGCCGCTGCAGCCTGCGCCCGTCCATCGGATGAAGCGGTAGCCGTCGGCGGACTCGGGGCTCAGGTCGACCACGTCGCCGCGGTCCCAGTCGCTGCCGCACGACGCGGTGCAGTCGAGCCCTGGGACATCGCTCGTCACCTTGCCGCTACCGGTGATCGCGAGCCCGAGGTGCACCTGGTCCTGCGTGTGCTTCAGCCAAGGCTGCACCTGGAGGTTGACTGGTGCATTCCCGGCCCAGTAGTCGTCGTGGTTCACGTCGAGCTGCAGCGACGTCAGTGGTATCCCGGCCTCGACATACGGGTAGAGGACGTCACCGGACGAGTCGCACACATGCCACACGTCACCCGGGCAGAGATGAGGGGCGCCCTGCAGGAGCGTGCCCGGATTGAGCGCGTGCAGCAATTCGTGCGCGGCTACCGTCGGGCGATCTGCTCCGTCACACGACGCGAGGAAGACGATCGACAGGCCCATCGCAGGCGAGCCGAGTTGCGCGTCGGACGCCGGTCCGCCGACGCCGCAGAGGTTCCCGGTGTTGACGTCGTCGAGGAACATCAAGAACTTCGTCGATCCGGCGTCGGCTTCGCTCTGCAGCTGGGTCCAGACGTTCTGGAACACCTGGTGCCCATCGGTATTGCCGACGCTCACCGAGCTCAGCCGTACGACCTGGAGATCGACCTGTGGCCCGCAAGGCGCGGCGTACATGTCGAAGCGCGGGAGCCTGGACGGGTCCTCGCGCTGCCACCACGCCTCGACCTGGTCGATCCAGTCGGAGATCGACGACGCGACCGCGGCACTGTTGTCGGCGCCGTCGGCAGGCACGCCGTAGAGGACACGGATCGAATAGCCCGTCGCGACCGGCGCTCGATCGGCGGTCGCCGTCGTGCCGCACCACGTCGCCACCCGACGGGTCGCGACAGGAGTCGCGTGACGGAGCGGCGAGCCCGTCATCGTGGTCGAGTCGGCCTCGAAGGGAGCGCGCGGCACGCCGCGTCCGGCGCCGATCGCGGCGCAGAGGGCCAGACAGATGATCGACGCCCCGAGGTACCTCACGCTGAAGCTGACCGTACGACGCCGGTCGCGATTTGTCCATAGTCAACTCGGGGGAGGAGCCGAGATCAGCCGCGGTGGCGGAGCCGGCGCCGGTAGGCGTCGAGCTCGTGGCGCGGAACGCGCCCGGGCCGGATCCCGCAGGCAACCGTCCGCAACTCGCCTGAGCGAATGAGCGCGCGAACCTCGTCCGCGGAGCACTGGAGCTCGTCGGCGAGCTCCCGTACCGTCAAGGGCGCCGGGCGTTCGATGTCTCGAAGTATCGCGGAGCGCGGGAGAGCTCGGCGCCGAGCGCGCGATCGACCGCCGCGTAGACGTGCTCGTGCATCCACAGCGGACGCAGGACGTGGTCGCGGCCGGGAAGGTCGACGAACTCGATGTTCGGCCATCGATCCGCCTGGTCGACGATCCCTTGCGCGACGAGGTGATCGTGCAGCGGTTCGCCGTCACAGAACGCGAACAGCGATTGCACGCCGCGTGCCGCGAGCTGGTCGAACGCCGTCGCAGTCGCTTCGCCGGCTGCTTGATGTGCTCGACGCCGGCCGGGCAGGCGGAGCGGGTCCAACGCGAAGCGCGCAAGCAACGTGAGAAGACGGCGCGGAAGAGCGTGCGGGCGGGTCGCGCCGAGCGAGCGCCACGCGCTGACGCGAAGCAGCTTGCTACGGCGACTCCGTGCGTAGTAGTCGGCCGTGATCATCGGATCCCAGAAAAGAAGTCGTGGGTTGAGCAGCACGATTTGCGAGACCCGGTCGTCGTCGAGGGCGGTATGGAAGCTCAAGTACGCGCCCGCGCACAGACCGAGCAGCGCGAAGCGGCGGGCTCCGACGCGGCGGGCCAGCGCGTCGATCGCCGCGCGGACCTGCGCGACGTACTCGGGGGCGTAGAGATCGGCGACGGTCGTCGGCGCCGGACGGGGTCCGGAGCCGTCGCCGATGCCGGCCAGATCGATTCGGAGTGTCGGGACGCCGCGGGCCGCCCAGCGACGGGCCAGCTCGACCCACATCCGACCCGGGCCGGTCCTTCTGATCGCGCCCGCGTTCAGGAGCACGAGCGCGAGGTCGCTCGCAGGTGCATCAGCCGGCTCGGCGAGGATGCCGACGAGACGCGATGCGCCGTCCTCGATCGCGAGCGGGGTCTCGCGGATCGCGGTTCCGTTTTCGGTGATCGTTGCCGTCTGCGAGCTGAGACCGGCGGCGCTCGTGGGTTGGCGCGAGCCGCGACCAGTCGGCACGGCGAGCTAGCGTCCGATCAGTGTCGTCACCGCTTTGGGGAGCCGCGCGGCTTCGGGGAGGACGGTCATCATGCCGCCGAACCCGTCGCCATCGACCGTCTCGACAGTCGCTCCGCTCGATTCGAGCATTCTGCGCAGCGCGTCGTCGGGCGGGATCCCGTCGCGGCCGAGCAACAGCACGCGTCGCCCGTCGGCGCGCGGCCGAACGGTGGTCAGGTCGAGGGCGCGAAGTGCGTCGATCACGCGCGTCGGGAGGAGGAACCCACCCGGCGCGATCTCCGGCGACCCGGCCGGTGGTTCCGGCCCGCCGGCCGCGACGATCGCGTCGGCTTCGATGCGCGCGAAGGCGGTGAGCTCCCGCACGAGCGACCGTCCGCTTGCCGGCACACCCCAGAGAACGAGGTCGTCGAGCGGCGCGCCCTCGGCCAGGGCGGCGACGGCGAGCAGCCCGCCGAGCCCGATCCCGATTGCAGCGATGCGCGGACGTTCGGTCTCTGCTTCGAGGAAGCGGGCGGTCACGCTCACCGCCTGGACCCAGGTATCGAGGCGCTCCGCAGTGTCGATGCGCCCGCCGCTGTCTCCCGTCGCCGGCAGGTCGAACCGAAGCGCCGGCACGCCGGCCGCCGCCAGGCTCTCGGCCCATTCGCGACGGCTGCGGTACGACGCGGCATCTTCACGACCGAACGGCGGGCAGAACAGAACCGCGGGCTGGGTGCCACCGGCTGCCGGGTGGAGGAAGCAGAGGACCGGCTCGCCTCGGACATCCAGGTACAGCGGACGCATTGGCTCGGTCATCGAACCTCGAGCCGGCCGTCGAGGTTGAGCGCCGTGACGTCGACGGCATCCGCCCGCTCGTCGGCGGCAGCCGGCCCGAGGTCGACGCGGCGCTCGACGCCGGGCTCGACGCAGAACGCATCGTCGGACGGCGTCCGTCCCGGCGCCCGCACGCGGACGCCGTACGCGAGGCGGCGAGACCGGATGGCGAGCGTGCATCGGTCCCCGTCGCGCAGGAGCTCCGCTTCCAGGCCGAGACGTTCGGCGGTCTCTTGCGCGAGCGGCCGGCCGGCGGGGAAACGAACCGCCTGGGAGACGAGAGCGCCGGCGCGCTCGAGGTTGGCGACGATCACGTCGTGTCCCGGGGGCCCGAAGCGGTACGACCATGAAGCATCGACGAAGCGGCCGAGAAGCTCTTCGACGTTGCGGGTCACCGCGGTGTGTGCGGCGAGCTCGATCGGCACGGAGACCTCGTCGACGCGCACCTCGTAGCTCCGATAGAGCGCAACGCGCAAATCGGCGTGCAGCGATTCAGGTCGATCGTTGGCGATGTGCACGTCCACGCCGTTCAGGCCCTCGTCGGTCGTCCAGACCGCGACCGGTGCGAGGACGCGCCGCACGTGATGCCACGCGACCTTGGGGTCGCCGCGATGGTCGAGCAGTCCCCAGCCCGTGCCGGGCAGGAGGTCACGGAGCCAGAGGATGAGCGCGCCCCGTGTCGGTGACCCGGACCGACGCCACTCACCGAGCGTCTCTGCCATCAGCTCGCCGCTGACCGCGCGTGACAAGTCGAGATACCGCTCCGGCTCCGACGCGCGCACCGTATCGGGGTCGAGCCCGAAGAGGAGGCCGAAGTAGTGGTCGCGCACCTCCTCGAAGTCCCGCTCGGCTCCGTAGTCTCGCGGCACTCCGCTCTTCCAGTCCGGGTCGCCGGGGCTCAGCTCGAGGAGGTCGGGGACGTTCGCCAGTGCCAGGCACTCCGCGGCGAAGCGAACACCGGCGCGCCGTGCATCCTCGAGTGGGCGGAGGTACGCACCGACGCCGAAGTAGTGGGTGACGCCGTTGCGTGGGGCGAACGGTAGGTCGCCACCCGTCGGCGCCGAAGGCACGTAGACGGCGTCGAGGTTTGCGTCGTCGACGAGCTCGGGGAGGAGTGTCCCGAACAGCTCGCCGCGTCCGAGTTGTGGATCGAGGCCCAACATCGCGGCTTGTTGCTCGACCTCGCTGTTGCCGCAGACGACGGCAAGGCTCGGCCGTCGGCCGACTCGCGCGAGAACAGCGCGCGCCTCTCCTGCGACCAGGTCTCGAAACTCGGGGTCGGCGACCGGATAGTCGAAGTTCGCGAACATGAAGTCCTGCCACACGAGCATTCCCAGCTCGTCGCACGCGTCGAAGAACGCGTCGTCCTCGTAGACGCCGACCCCGGGAACGCGCAACAGGTTCATTCCCGCGTCGCGGGCGCGGACGACGGTGTCGCGGATCTCGTCGGGACTCGCCGCGAAGCCGACCAGGTCGACCGGTGTCCAGACGGCCCCGCGAGCGAAGATCGGCTGTCCGTTGACGTGCAGGTCGACGCCGTCCACTTCGACGTCACCCGGGAACTCGAGCGCACGGAACCCGACGCGGCCCAGGTAAAGCTCGGCGCCGTCGAGCAGAGCGCGCGCGGTGTAGAGGGCAGGATCGCCGTGCGTGTGCGGCCACCACTTCGCCGGCTGTTCGACGCGAACCTCACCCGCGGCCACGCCGTCCCTGAGCTCGAGCGCGCCGCGATGTGTTCCTGTGGGGCCGTCGAGCACCACGTCGATGCGGCCGGGCTCGGCTCCGCCGATGCCTCGCACGCGCATCCGTATCGCAACGACGCCCTCGCCTGCGTCGAGGCGAGCTCGGATGACGAGCTCGTCGACGGCGAACGTGCGCCGGAGCTCGAGGAACACCCTGCGCCATGGCCCCACCGGCGCCGGCTCCCGTGCGAAACCGGGCACGCGCCCGAGCAACGCCGTGCGATGGAACCGGAGGTTCCCGTCGTCCACCAGACGTGTTCTCCATCTGGCGCGCGGCTTACGCGACGGCGCGAGCTGCTCGCGAAGCGGCAGACAGCGGATCGTCAGCTCGTTGTCGCCCCTGAGAAGCTCGCCGACATCGACCGATTCGGACTTGAACATCGACGTTCCCGCGGCAATGACCTTCCCGTTCAACGCGACCTCGAACAGTGTCGCGATCCCGTCGCAATGGAGGACGACCTCTTCGTCCGAGCTCGGCGGGTCCGCGGCGAATCTCGTGGTGAAGCTCCATTCCTCGGCGTCGAGATCCCGCGGATCGCCCGGATGCCAGAGCCCGGCAGCCCGCAGGGCGCCGGCGGCGGTTCCCGGCACCCGTGCCGGCAGCGGCTCGACCCCCGGCGTGAAGGCCTGCCAGCCGTCCGTGAGGACACGTTCGCGTCGAAGTGCAGACGACATCGTCAGACGAGGTCGTCGAGCCGGGTCATCGCGTGCTCCCACGCACGTCCCATCTCGACCACCACGGGCCGCGACTCGAAGGGCCGTCGACGCGCGAGTTTGAGCGAGAGCAGCTTGCACGCGTCCACGATCTGGCGCAGTGAGCCGGAGACAGTCCGCGCGCGATCGGCCAGTAGCCAGTCGAGGTGGGACGCACACAACTCAAACGCAGAGCCTGCCATCCTGACCGTGGCGAACGCGTATGCGTGGTAATCCGCGGAGTCTCCTGCGAGCAGTGCCGGCAGGTCGCCCTCCAGCGAATCGGCAAAGCCCTCGAACGGGTTCTCGGAGGGACGACGTCCGAGGTGGTGCCGAAGCAGGTCACGCGAAGCGGATCGCAGCTCCTCTCCCTCGAGGCGCGGCCCGGCGTCGAGACGGACGAGCTCCGTGTACGGCGGCAGGACCTCGGCGTCGACCGGCTTCAACCGAAACACGCCGCGATAGTCGTCGCCCTCGAGCTCGTGGACGCCGGCATTGTGGAAGTAGCGGAGGACCTCGGCGGCGCGGTTGATCGACTCGGCCGCGATCGATGTCTTGACGTGCTCGGTGCGATAGCTCGTGGCTGCGGTGTCGGGCAGATACCAGGAGTCGACCTCCACGATCACCGTGTTGCCACTTGCGATCTGCTCTGCGATCTGGTCGTGAACGGGCCGGTACGGCTGCATCTCGTGGATGTCGACGCCGAAGAGCGCCTCGAGGTCACCCGGCGGCGGCTTGAAGAAGGTCCACTGGTCACCCTCGAAATCGGTGCGAACCGTGAACCCCATCGCCGCGAGCGGCTCGTCGCCCCGCGCGTGCAAGAGCTCGATCAGGACGTCCGTGTAGCAGTTCGTCTCGACGTACGTTCGATCGAGGAGATGAACCGCGTGCGGCCGGTACGTCGCGATGTCGACGCCGAAGAGGCTCACCGGGCCTCCTTCGACAGGTGCGGTCGTCACGCCTCTCCCCAGAGCCGCCCTCTCACCTCGATCGGCCACGTCGCCGGGTCGAAGCCGTGCGTGCGGAGGAGCGCGAGCACGATTCGCTCCTCGCCGAAGCCGACGCATGCGGTGTGTGCCATCTCGCCTTCAGAGGTGACGAGACCGAAGCGAGTCGCGAAGTGATCCTGGTGATAGTTCAGTGACGCGATCGCCGTCGGTTCGTCCGCGGAGATCGGGGTGACGATCTCGAGCTTCAGCTCCTGCTGGAGCTGGCTCGAGGCGAGCATCCGGCCGCTGCGCCCGAAGAACGGATCCGACGCGGGCTGCAGGAACACCTCGAGGCGCAGATCTGTGAGGAACGCGAGTGCGCGGTGAGACCATTGCTCCCGCCACGCCTTGACCGCTTCGGGCTCGCCGATCCGCACGTGCTCGTGCATGTGGAACGACTGCAGCCGCGCGGGGTCCTCCGACGGCTCGCTGCGAAACACGCATGCGCCGCCGGTCTCCACGGTGATGCCCCCCGGCGGAAGTGGGCCCCGTTCGGCGATCGCCGGGTACACGGGATAGCACGCCGCAGGGAGCAACACCAGGTCGGTCATCCGCTGGAATTCGCTCCAATCCCCGTGCTCCGACGCGCGCGCCTCCTGCTCGACTGCGTCGCGCTCGCTGCCGTCGAATGCGAACACGCTTCCGAGCAGGTGCGGGAAGGAGCGGAGGTAGCCGCTCGTCTCGAGGTGGCGGCGCGGGAGCACCGGCGGGAACCGGAGTCGCTCCGCCTCGCGAGGATCGGCGAGTGACGTTGCCGCGTCGTCGACGGCGAGGCGAACCTTCTCGAAGACCGAGTTGGTCCCGTACACGCCGGCCGTGCCGCTCGGGATCAGAAGGCCCTCTGCGATGAGGTCCTTCAAGAACGTGTCGTGGTCGACGTCGATCGCGGCCTCCGTCTGCATCACGTGACGTCCTTCGCGATCAGCAGGAGGCTGGCATTCGTGTCGTGGATCCGTTCGTTCGCCACCATCAGGGATGCGGACATGGAGTCGCGCAGGTGTCGACCGATGCTGTACGGCGTCCCGTTCATGTAGCCGGCGATCCCGCAGATCGACATCGCTCCCTGGCAGAGGCGAGGTGCCTGCTCCGACGCCGCGACCTTCAGGTTGTTGAAGCGGAGAGCCGACGCCATGGTCGCGAGCTGTTCCCGGTCGCCGTTCGAGACTTCGACGAAGTCGCGGAGGCCGGACTCGACGCCGGCCCGCAGCAGCGAGAGCTCGCTCATGAGCTGCGAGAGCCGCAGTGCCGCCGGCGGGCGTGTGTCGGGACGCTGTTTGGCGAGGCCCTTGACGTAGCCGCGCGCGCGATCGAAGGCGTCAGTTGCGATCCCGAGCCACACGTGCGACCAGAGAATGTGCGCCGCGGGGACCATTGTCTCGGCGGACACGCGCGCGAACGGCGTGGGCAGCACCTGCTCCGCCGCGAAGCGCGCGGTGATCACGTAGCCGGGCGAGCACGTGCCGCGCATCCCGAGCGGGTTCCAGGTGCTCGTCGGCTCCAGGCTCATTTGCGAGGCGTGTGTGAGGGCGATCACCTGGTCGCCCGGCTCGGCATCGGGAGACCGGCGCAGCGTCGTCAGGATGTCGTCGGCGTGTGCCCCGTAGCTGACGGTGGGGGCGCGCTTCTCGAACGAGCACGAACCACCGTCGTCGACCGTGACTGCCGCGATCGAGCGACCCATGTCGCCACCCGTGCCGACCTCCGACGTTGCCGAGGCAAGGAGCCTCTGCTCCGAAGAAAGGTCGCGAAGGTAGCTCTCGAACCAGGGCGCGTCATCGAGGTGTCGCACGATCGTCGCCACCTGGATCTGGTGCATGGCGAAGATCAGGCCGGTCGCGCCGCAGCGGCGGCCGAGCTCGAAGCACGCGTGGGCGATCGTCTCGAACGGCATACCGGCTCCGCCCAGCGACTCGGGTACGAGCGCCGACAGCAGCCGTTCCTCACGAAGCTCCCCGATCGACTCGCTCGGAAAGCGGGCAGCGGTGTCGACGTCGTCGGCGTGCGCGGCCGCGACCTCGCCGGCGATCCGACGGACGGTCGCGAGTACGGCCTCCGGTGTTCCGAGGTCCGTGATCATCACGCCCCGGCTTCGGTGACCGTGCCGACCGCGCTCGTGATCGAGGCGATGCTCTCGAACATGCGACGCGTCAACATGCTGTCGGGAAACTCGAGGTCGAACTCCTCTTCGAGGGCGAGCATCACGCTGACGCTCGCGTGCGACGTCATCCCGGCCTGGAAGAGATCGGCGTCGTCCGCGAGCTCGTCCACGTCGATCGGCAGCCGGGCGTGGCGTCGGATCACCGAGCGCACCCGAGTGGTGATCTCTGCCTCATTCAGGATGTCGGCGGTCACGCCGGTTCCACCTGAGCGACGACGACTGCAGCTGCATACTCCCGCTCGTGGGTGAGGCTCACGCTGACGTCCGCCACACCTGCGGCGCGCGCGACCTCCGCTGCCCGTCCTGAGAACGCGAGCTTCGGTGCTCCCGAGATGCTGCGAACGACCTCGATCGTGTTCCAGGCCAGGGGCTCGTCGCCGTTCTCGCTGACGGCGCGTAGGACCTTCATCGCTGCCTCCTTCGCCGCGAACCGAGCTGCGAGCCGCTCCGCAGTGATCGCAGGCGGGGCGTCGAGACAGTCCCCGAGCTCGCGCGAGCTGAAGATCCGCGTGAGGTACCGGTCCGCGTGGTCATGCACCGCCTCCTGTACGTCCGCGACCACGACAAGGTCCATCCCCACCTGGAGACGCATGCCCTCAGCTTCTTCGAAAAACGCGGCTTGTCCAGTCCAGAAGGGTGGGGCGGCTGCCGGACCTTCGTCGTGCCCGTCGAGAGAGCGTCAGCGCAGCGGGAACTCGGTCCCGCGTTCCGCCTCCGGCCGCGGACCGAAGATCCGTCGTTCGTTCTCGTGGATCGCGACGTCGTCGATGCTCGCCTCGCGTCGCCGCATCAATCCGTGCTCGTCGAACTCCCAGAGCTCGTTGCCGTAGCTGCGCCACCATCGGCCGTCGCCGTCGTGGCTCTCGTATTGAAATCGGACGGCGATGCGGTTGCCGTCGAAGCACCAGAGGTTCTTGCGCAGTGCGTACTCGAGCTCGCGTTCCCACTTCTGCGTGAGGAACGCGACGATCTCGTCGCGTCCGGTGACGAACCGGTCGCGATTGCGCCACACCGAGTCGACGGTGTAGGCGCTTGCGACTCGCTCGGGGTCGCGCGTGTTCCACGCATCTTCGGCGGCCTGCACCTTCTGTGAAGCTGTCTCGCGCGTGAACGGTGGGAGCGGGGGCCGCTCGTCGGCCATGGAGCCTCCTTCGTCGCCTTACACGCATCCTGCCGTACCCGAGCGGCGATGCGTTCGAGGAGGCGGCTTGCGGCATCAGTAGTCCGCGGTTGGCCGGGGCGTATTAGGGTCGCTGTCGTGTGGGGCCGTCACCATGTCGGCGTGCCTGTCGGGATCGTCGATGTCGGGTCGAACACCGTTCGGCTCCTCGTGACCGAGAACGGGCACACGCTCGTCTCCGAGCGGGCGATGCTCCGACTCGGAGCAGACATCGAGCGCTACGGTGCAATTCCCGAGGAGAAGCTGGCGCACACCGCATCGGTCGTGGCGGGGCTCGTCGGCCATGCTCGTGACGCGGGCGTCGAAGCGATGGAGATCCTGATCGCCAGTCCGGGGCGCCAGGCAGCAAACGGCGTCGAGCTCGCTGAACGCATCGAGCGCGCCGCGGCGTGCCGAACGAGGATCTTGAGCTCCGTCGAGGAGGGACAGCTCGCGTTCGTCGGCGCGTTGTCCGGGTCGCGGATCACGGGGTGGCGGACGGTTGCAGTCGTCGATGTCGGCGGTGGTTCGGCGCAGGTGGTCGTCGGCTCGCGCAAGAAGGGGCCTGTGTGGTCGCGCTCGATCGACCTCGGTTCACAGCGCCTGACGAGCCGTCTGCTCTCCGCCGATCCGCCGGGCGAGACGGCGCTCGAGGCCGCCCGCGCGGAGGTCGAGCGCTACCTCGAAGGCTTCGAGCCACCGCAGCCGCGGACGACGCTGGCGGTCGGGGGCAGCGTTCGTGCGTTGAAGCGGATCGTGGGTGGACGCATCGGCGAGGCCGAGCTCGAAGACGCCCTCGGGCAGCTCGCGAGCACCCCGACGGCTGTGCTCGCCGGCCGGTACGCGATCGGCGAGGCGCGCGCGCGAACCCTGCCTGCAGGCGCGGTGATCCTTGCGGCGCTTCAGCAGCGACTCGGCACGCCGCTCAAGGTTCAGCGCGGTGGGCTCCGCGAGGGCGCGTTGCTGACGCTCGCCGCCGAGCACGCGGTCGCAGCCTAGAGCTCCTACGAGAACGCCTTCCGCCCCGTGCGGAGCACCTTCCGCAACGCGGCCGGATAGCGCTTTCGCATTGCTGCCTTGCGGCGACGCTCACGCTCGATCAACCGGCCGGCGGCGATCGCCGTCTCGGCGCGGACGACGCGACGCAGATGCTCCTCCGCGACGACGGCGTCTTGATGCCTGCCGATGACGTCCTGGAGCTTCGTGAACGCCTTGATCGCCCGGGCAGCCTTCGGGTTTCCGCCGAGAGCCGCGAGCTCGGCCGCATAGCGCGCGCGCTTCGCGGCGACGCGAAGCCCATGCAGCTCCTCGTCGGACGTCGCCGTAGGGAGTGCGTCGGCGACACGCCGAAGCTTGCGTAGCGCACGTCCGGCGATTTCGTCGGCGCTGCTCGTCGCGTCGACCGGTCCGAGCTCGTCGATCGCAGCGCGGAACGCGTCCAGCAGCGCCATGTAACGAGGTGTCTCCATCGCAGCGATGAGCACGTTGCGGTGCATCGTCCTCTCGGCCGCGAACGCCGCGAGCACCTCTTCGCCTCGGTCGCGTTCTGTGTCGAGGCACGCGACCTCCGGCCGAAGGCGCTCGAGCAGCACGTCGAGGTCGCGAACGGCCCCGAGCAGGCCGGCGAGCAGCTTCAGCTCCTCGCCGAGCGCGGTCAGTCGGTCGCCGAGCAGGGGTCGTGTCGCGCGAATCAACGCCCGCGCGCGCCGCGTCGCCACTCGTAGCTGATGGAGATCCTCGGGGTCGCCGCCGAGCCGCACGCCGGGGTCGTGCGCCTCGAGCGCGTCGAGTTGTTCCTCGAGCGCATACCGAAGGTGTTCGTGTGGCGGCGCGCTGCGGGCCGGAGGTGTCGGCACGGGCAGGTCGAGCACGCGCATGAGCTTCGGCTTGCCCGAGCTCTCGAGCCCGCCGGCATCGCGAAGGGCTCGGCCGAGGCGCTCCAGATCGGGCTTCGCTCCGCCGCCGATCAGCTCGACCTCGAGCTCCGTGAAGCTGCCGACGCCGTTCTCGGCTTGAAGGATCGTCACTTCGTCGACGGTCACGTCGGCGATCTCGCGCCCTTGCTCCTCGACACGGACGCCCGTGCGGCGCGTCCGCAGCGTCGCCACCGGCTCGAGGCGACCGTGGCGCGTATGCGCGACGAGGAGTCGTGCGAGCTGGGGCGGCGGGCCGCTCGGCCCGCCCGGCTCCTCGAGCTCGACCCGTTCGCCGGCGCCTGCGCGCGGCAGCTTCAGCTGCCATAGAGACGTGCCGTTCTCGACACGGCGCCTGAGCGTGATCCCGGCACGTCCGAGTGACCGGCCCGGCGTGTCGTGGTAGGTCGAGGTGAACATCCGCTCGGCCAACGGGCTGCCCGGCAGCTCGGGCAAGGCGAACGTTCCTTCGACGTCGAGCTTCAGCTCCCGTTCGAGCGTCTCGCGCACCTCGGAATGGTACGCGGCATCTTCGTCCACAGCTGGGACGGCCCCTCAGGGAACCACGAGGCCGGCGACGCCGGGATCCGCAGGCGGAACCTTGGGATCGAGCCGCTCGAGCGCGCCGACCAGGATCTCCGCCACGCAGAGGTTCCGCGACCAGTTGTGATCTGCCGGCACGACGAACCAGGGCGCGGTGTGGGTCGACGTCTCACGAATCGCGTCTTCGTACGCGCGTCGGAACTCGTTCCATTTCGCGCGGTCGTCGAGGTCGCCTACGCGAAACTTCCACCGCTTCTCGGGATCGTCCACGCGCTCCTGAAGGCGTTTCCGCTGCACCTCCTTGGACTCGTGCAGGAACACCTTCACGACCGACGTCCCCTCGTCGATCAGCAACCGCTCGAAGGCGACGATGTGCGCGTACCGCTTCGACCACACACTCTCGTCGGCGAGCTTGCGCACGCGAACCGCGACGACATCCTCGTAGTGCGACCGATTGAAGATGCCGATCTCGCCGCGGGCGGGACAGCGCGCATGGACGCGCCACAAGAAGTCGTGGGCGAGATCCTCGGATGTTGGAACGTTGAACGCCTCCACACGGCAGCCTTGTGGATTGACGCCGGCGAACACGCTTCGAATCACCCCGTCCTTGCCCGACGCGTCCATGCCTTGCAAGACGAGCAGCAGCGATCGTCGCCCCTCGGCGTACAGCCGGTTCTGAAGAACGCCGAGGCGCTCGACGAGCTTGCCGAGACGCTCGAGCCCATCGGACTTCGAGTCCGCGCCCAGCCGCGCGCCCGGGTCGCGATGGTCGAGCCTCGGCGCAGCGCCCGGTCGCACTCGCAAGTCGTCAAGCAGGTTCATGTGTCTCGCGGCGCGGTGACAACCGGGCGCTAACGGCTCTGCGCGCGCGAGCCCCGGCGAGAGCGCACCGCGTCCGAGGACGACGAGCGCCGCTCAGCCGTTCGCCGGGTGGTTGCCGCCGAATCCGAGCCCGGGGACGCTTGCTCGACATGGGCGGTGCGTGCGACCTGCTCCGCCGCGGCTCCGAACCGAAGCAGTCGACCTCCGAACGCGATGCCACAAACGGCGAACCAGGCCCAGCCGAGTGTCAGCCCCGCGATCACGTCGCTCAACCAGTGCACATCGAGCAGCACCCGTGTCGTCGCGACCGCGACCGCGACAGCCGCAGCAAGGCCCGCGAGGACCGCCCGCGCGGGACGCCCGCGGCTTCGGCCGAGGAGCAATGCAGCGGTTGCGTAGAACACGGCGGCAGTCGCGGAATGCCCGCTCGGGAACGAGGGGCCGAGCGTCGCCGCCGCGGGGTTGAACGCCGGCCTGATGCGGTGCGCGAGTTGCTTGACCGTCAGCGTCAGTATCTCTTCGCCGCCGACGGCGACGACGATGAACACGACGACCCATCTCGTCCGCTCTCGGATGGTCTCCACGACTGCGAGGAAGACACACAGAGCGACGATGACGTAGATGCTGGCGAGCTGCGTGACGTCGTCGAGGATGCGTGTCGACGTCGCGGTCGCGTGACGGTTGCCCCATTTCGCGACGCTGTTGTCGATCGCGAGCAAGTGCGAGTTGCCGCGGACGAGGTACGCGAGTGCACCGAACAGGACACCGCCTCCGATCACGAAGAGCAAGGCGAGCGTCAGCGCGAGGCCCGTCGCAGCGGCAGGATCGAACCGCTTCCCGAGAGACGAGCGCAAGCCCCGATGCTTCGCGACTGCTTCGCCGACTGCGCGAGCGGGTGCAAGCGACGGCCTCGCTGACCGGGACGCCGGCCATGGATAGCCCAGCGTCACGAGCCCGACGACGAGCCCGACCGGGAGCGCGACCAAGACGAGAAGCAGAAGTGGAGTCAAGTTTCTTCGGTGACGGTTGAATAGTTGTAGCCGGGGAACATTTCCGCCGTGGTTCAAGCGGAAACGCAACAATGGAAGAGACACGCGAGCGGTCGGCTCGCGACCGGGCTCGAGGTGCCTCTGCTCGACCCGGATCGCGGCGCGATCACCCGCCGGCTGGCCCGCGGGCTCGGCGGCCTCAGGCCGGAGCTGGCCTTCGTCGTCGTGATGCTCGGCGGGTTGGCGGTGATTGCAGGCATCTCGATGCTGCTCGGGCTCGTGGTGACGCATGTGATCGAGCCGACCGGGATCGGAGCCGCGGACGAGCGTGTCAACGTCTGGCTTGCCCATCATCGGACGCCGTCGCGAACGCATGCATCGCTCGTCGGATCGATCATCGCCGGAGGTGTCGTTCTCCCGATCGTCGCGGCGATCGGAGCGTTGCTCTTCGCCTGCCTGCGCAAATGGCGGCTGGCGGCGTACTTCGCGTTTGGGCTCGCCGTCGAGTCGGGCACGTATCGCGCCACGACCATGGTCGTTCACTCACACCGCCCGCGCGTCCCTCGCCTCGAGAGCCTCCCGGTGAACGCCAGCTATCCGTCCGGGCACACGGCGGCGGCGATCGCGGTTTACGGTGGCATCGCCCTGCTGCTCGCGTCGCGGTTCCGCGATGCCGGGCTGCGCGTCACCGCGTGGATCGTCGCGCTCGCTATCGTCGCGTTTGTCGCGACGTCGCGCATGTACCGCGGCATGCATCACCCTCTCGATGTCGCCGGAGGCGTCGCTGTCGGGATCCTCGCCCTCTGCGTCATCGTCCTCGCCTGCCGGGTCGCGGGCACGGTCGCAGCGCACCGGTCGCGGGTGAAAGCACGCTCGTGAAGATCGCGGTGATCGCCCATGCCGGCAAGTCGCTCGGCGGCGGCCTGCCGGAGCTGCGGCGGGTGCTCGAAGCGCACGGCGTGACGGATCCGTTTTGGGTCGAGGTCCCGAAGAGCCGCAAGGCCCCCGATCAGGTGCGGCGCGCGCTGAAGGCCGGCGCGGAGCTCGTCTTCGCCTGGGGCGGAGATGGACTGGTGCAGCGCTGCATCGACGTGATCGCCGGCTCGAAGGCCACGCTCGCGATCATTCCCGCCGGCACCGCGAATCTGCTCGCGACGAACCTCGGGGTCCCGAAGGACATCGAGCAGGCAGTCGCGATCGGGTTGCACGGAGCGCGGCGCAAACTCGATCTCGGTCGGTTCGATGGTGAGCACTTCGCCGTCATGGCAGGAGCCGGGTTCGACGCCGCGATGATCCGCGGCGCCGACGACGGTGGCCTCAAGGATCGGTTCGGGCGCGCGGCCTACGTCTGGAGCGCTTCCGAGAAGCTCCGGTCCAAGCCGTTCCGCGCGAAGATCGAGGTCGACGGAGCCCCGTGGTACGAAGGAAAGGCGAGCTGCATTCTGCTCGGCAACGTCGGCGAGCTCTTCGGCGGGGTCGAGACGTTCGAGGACGCGCGCCCGGACGACGGCAAGCTGGACGTCGGCGTCGCGACGGCCGAGGGACTGCTCGAGTGGGGGCGGATGATCGGGCGTGCCGCCGTCGGAACCGCTGCGAGCTCGCCGCTCGCACGGGCGACGAAAGCACACACGGTCAAGGTGAAGTTGAACCGCAAGGTGCTCTACGAGCTCGACGGAGGGGATCGCAAGAAGGTCAAGGCGTTCAAGGTCAAGGTCGTCCCCGGCGCGATCACTGTCTGCGTCCCAAGCGAAGCGGCGACGGCGAGTTGAGCAGAGCGGAGATGCAGCAGTCACTCCACACGAAGACGGTCGGGTCGGCGCAGGAGGCCGGCCGTGACTTCGTCCATTCGCGGGCGTTCGAGGTCCTCTCCCGCGCCGGCTTCGTGGCCCGGGGTCTCATCTACGCAATCATCGGGATCCTCGCGCTCAAGCTCGCGACTGGACACGGTGGGAAGCTGACGAACCAACAGGGCGCGCTGCACACGGTCGCGCACCAGCCTTTCGGAAAGCTGCTGCTGACGCTCGTCGCGATCGGCCTCGCCGGCTACGCCCTTTGGCGGTTCATCCGCGCTGCGATCGGCCACGGGCCGGAAGGATCGGATTCGGGGTTCGACCGGCTGGCCGCCGCGGCAAGCGGTCTCGCCTACGGGGCAATGTGCTTCATCGCTGTCAAGATCCTGCTCGGGGCAGGCAGCAGCAGCGCCACGAGCCCGAAGAAGGCTGCGTCGGGCGTCTTCGGCTGGCCGGCCGGTACCTGGATCGTCGGCATCGCGGGTGCCGTGATGGTCGGCGTCGCGCTCTACCAGATCTACAGAGGCCTCAGTCAGAAGTTCCTCGACGATTCGAAGGTCGAGGAGATGGGTGTGCGGATGCGGAAGTGGATCGGCCGCATCGGGAGTGTGGGGCATCTCGCCCGTGGCGTGGTCTTCGGGTTGGTAGGCATCTTCCTCGTCAAGGCGGCGATCGACTACAACGCCCAGGCAGCGGTCGGGCTGGACGGGGCGCTCGCCAAGCTCGTTCATCGTTCCTACGGCGGCCTGCTCCTCGGCCTCGTCGCCGTCGGACTCATTGCGTTCGCGGTCTACTCGCTCAGTGACGCCCGGTACCGCAAGATCTGACGGGTCGTGAGCATCGAGCCGATCACGCGCCCCCTCAAGCGGGTGTTCTTTCCCGCGGAGTGCTGGGTCGGGGAGCAGATCTCGCAGCAGATCTGCCGGCACCATGAGCGGCGCTTGCGGAGGATCGGGCGGGCAGACGCGCTGAGTCCGCCCGCCGGTGGCTGGGCCGCCGGGCCGCCGCCGCCTCGCGAGGGGAACGCGATCAAGATCTTGATCGACGGTGAGGAGGCGCTCCCGGTGATCGCGGACGAGCTCCGCACTGCTCGTTCGCACGTCCATCTCACCGGCTGGCATTTCTCTCCCGACTTCGCGTTGAAGCGCGAGGGTGAGCTGGTGATCCTGCGGATGCTGCTCGCCGAACTGGCCGAGCGCGTCGACGTGCGTGTGCTCGTCTGGGCGGGCGCCCCGCTGCCGCTCTTCCGACCTTCGCGTCGGGAGGTTCGCTCGATGCGCGAGGAGCTCGTTCGACACACGAAGATCCAGTGCGCCCTGGACGCCAAGGAGCGTCCTATGCATTGCCACCACGAGAAAACCATCGTCATCGACGACCGCGTCGCGTTCGTCGGCGGTATCGACCTCACGTCGGCGTCGGGCGACCGATACGACTCGAACGCCCACCCGGCGCGCGCCAGCCTCGGGTGGCACGACGCATGTGCGCGTCTGGAAGGTCCCGTCGTCGCCGACGTCGCCGAGCACTTCCGGATGCGCTGGCACGAGGTGACGGACGAGACCGTGGCGCCGGTGCTCCCACAAGAGCATGCGGGTGACACCGAGCTACAGATCGTGCGCACCGTCCCTGAGCACGTCTACGCCGCCGCGCCGGAGGGAGACTTCACGATCTTGGAGTCCTACCTTCGCGCTCTGAAGGCGGCAGAGCGGTTGATCTACATCGAGAATCAGTTTCTCTGGTCTCCCGAGGTCGAAGCTGTCTTGCACGACAAGATCGCCAATCCGCCGCGCGCGGACTTTCGGATGGTCCTGCTCTTGCCTTCGAAGCCGAGCTCCGGTGCCGACGACACACGCGGGGTGCTCGGACATCTGATCGAGGCGGACGAGGACCGCGGGCATCTCCTTGCCTGCACGCTCTACGCACGCTCCGGCAATCTCCGCGAGCCGGTCTACATCCACGCCAAGGTCACCATCGTCGATGACGAGTGGCTCACGCTCGGGTCGGCAAATCTCAACGAGCATTCCCTGTTCAACGACACCGAGATGAACGTGGTCTCGCACGATCACGAGCTTGCGCTCGAGACTCGCCGTCGGCTCTTCGCGGAGCATTTGGAGCTGCCACTCGATGACGTTCCCGTCGACTCGACCCGCGCGATCGACGAGCTGTGGAGGCCGATCAGCAAGGAGCAGCTCGAGCTGCGCACCGCCGGCATGCCTTTGACCCACAGGCTCGTGCGGCTCCCGCATGTCTCGCGGCGATCAAGCCGAGCGCTCGGGCCGATCACCGGCTTACTCGTGGACGGGTGATCAGCGCCGCGCGCGAGAGCGCGCGCGAGCCATCAACTCGATCTGCGCGGTTCGCGACTGCTCGCCTTTCGGCGGTTTCGCGCGCACCCAGGCTCCGTCATCGCCGAGGTCCCAGGCTTGCGTGTTGTCGGCGAGCAGGGCATCGAAGATCGCGTCGAGCTCATGGCGGAGCTTCGGCGCCTCGATCGGCGCGACGACTTCGATGCGATGGTCGAGATTGCGTGGTAGGAGATCCGCGCTGCCGAGAAAGTGGCAAGCGTCTTTCCCGCGTCTGAAGATGAAGAAGCGGCTGTGCTCCAGGAACCGTCCGAGCACGCTGCGCACGCGGATGCGCTCGCTCATGTCCTTGACGCCCGGCCGGATCCCGCACATCCGCCGTGCCACCACATCGATCCGGACGCCGGCGCAGGAGGCTGCGTAGAGGGCCTCGATGATCTGCCTGTCGTGGACGGCGTTGACCTTGATCCGAATCGACGCTTTCGCACCCGCCTCCGCAGCTTCGGTCGTCGCGCGAATCTCCGACATGATCCCGTCGCGTAGGTTGAACGGCGCCACGAGCAGTTTTCGGAACGCTTGCGGCTCGCTGAAGCCGGTCAGGTAATTGAACAGATCGGCGATGTCTGCCGTGACGTCCGGATCGGCTGTGAACAGCCCGAGGTCCTCGTAGACCCGAGCCGTGTCGGCGTGATAGTTGCCTGTTCCGATATGCGCGTAGCGTCGTAGGCCGTCCGCGTCACGGCGGACCACGAGCGTCGTCTTCGCATGGATCTTCAGACGCGGGAAGCCGTGGACGACGTGAACGCCTGCCTGTTCGAGGCGTTGCGACCATTGGATGTTGTTCTGCTCGTCGAAGCGAGCCTTCAACTCGACCAGGCACACGGCCTGCTTGCCGTTGTCCGCTGCGGCGATCAGCGCCGGCGCGAGAGCCGAGTCGTCGCTCGTCCGATAGACGGTTGTCTTCAGAGCGCTGACTTTCGGATCCCGCGAGGCGCGGTCGACGAACCGCTCCACGCTCGACGCGAACGAGTCGTATGGAAGGTGCACGAGCGCGTCAGAACGTCGAATCGATCCGAAGAGCGCTCGTGGGTCCGAGGTTCCGAACGGGTGCGCCTTGACCCCCAGCCAGGGGTCGTATTTCAGCTCCGGTCGATCCAACGTGGCAATCTCGGACAGTTCCGACATGTCGATGAGGCCTCGCACCGGATAGATCTGGTCGTCTCCGATCTGCAGCCCTTCCTTCAAGTGCGCGAGCATCGCGCTCGACATCGACTCGGATACCTCGAGCCGTACGACAACGCCGAACGGCTGCCTCCGCAGCTCGGTCTGTAGAGCCTCGAGCAGATCGTCAGCCTCGTCGGAGACGTCGAAGTCGGCGTCACGTGTGACGCGGAAGAACGCGCGCTCTTCGATCGACATCCCCGCAAACAGCGGTGGGAGGAAGTGCGCGATCACCCGCTCGAGAGGGACGAGAGGTTCGTCGTCGCCGAGGCGCATGAACCGGGGCAGCCGCTCCGGCACCTTGAGGCGGGCCAGGCGCTCCTCTCCGGTCTTCGCGTTCCGAACGAACAGTCCGAGGCTGATCGACAGCGGCGAGATGAATGGGAAGGGCTGGCCCGGACCGACTGCGAGCGGTGTCAACACCGGAAACACGTCGCGCTCGAACCGGCGCTGGAGCCGTTCACGCTGCCGTTTCGACAGATCCTCGACGGTCCCGATCTCGATTCCTTCCGCCGCGAGTGCAGGGCAGAGGTCCGACGTCCAGAGCTTCCCCTGGGCTCGCGTGAGCGCCAACACGCGCGTGCGGATCTCTCGGAGCGCCTCTTGAGGGAGCCGGCCGTCCGCGGAGCGCATCAGGAGCCCGGATCGAGCCTGGTCGAGCAGGCCGGCCACCCGGATCATGAAGAACTCGTCGAGCACGCTCGACACGATCGCGCAGTAGCGCACCCGCTCGAGGAGCGGCTGGTCGGGGTCGGCCGCGAGCTCGAGGACGCGCTGGTTCAAGTCGAGTGACGACAGCTCGCGGTTGATGATCCGGTCCCGCAGCCGCTTCTTGACGCTGGGTGGCCTCGTTCCAGATTTCGGCACGCCGGGGATGTGCCCGGCGTGCCGATGCCTCAATCCGCGCCGCGACGGCGCTACCTGATCGTCAACCCGCGCTCCGGCGACGGCACCCCATCCGCGGACGAGCTGGTCGCTGCCGCGGAAAAGCGAGGCATCGACTGTCGTGTCCTCGTTGACGGCGACGACCCGGGTGCCGTCGCCCGCGCGGCGAAGGCAGACGTTCTCGGAGTGGCCGGCGGCGACGGCTCGCTCGCGGCGGTCGCGAGCATCGCGATCGAGCACGGGATCCCTTTCGTCCGCATCCCGTTCGGCACGCGCAACCACTTCGCTCGCGACCTCGGACTCGACTGCAGTGATCCAGTGCTTGCACTGGCCGCCTTCGACGGCGTCGAGCAGCGCATAGACGTCGGGCACGTCAACGGTCGGCTGTTCCTCAACAACCTGTCACTCGGGCTGTACGCGGATCTCGTTCACCCCCGCGAGCAACATCGTCGTCGTGGCGAAGTGTTCGCCGGGCTCCGCGCACTCAAGCGCCTGACGCGCGAGCACCACCGGCTGAGCGTGCGACTCGACGGCGAGGTGTTTCAGACGCGTGTGTTGGTGGTCGCGAACAACCGGTACGACCTCAACCTCTTCAACATCGGCGAGCGGGCGTCGCTGACCGAGGGACGTCTTCATCTCTATGCGGCTCGCGGCTGGCTGCCGACGCGATGGCATGAACGCGATGCGCCGCGGTTCGTCGTGTCGCTCGCCGAGCGACGGGTGATTGGCGCGATGGACGGGGAGCCGGTCGAGCTCGATCCGCCACTCGAGATCGAGTGCCTGCCGCGGGCG
>JAICUZ010000270.1 GCA_025935595.1 Burkholderiales bacterium | reverse complement strand
TGAACGTCGACACCGGCGAGGTGACCGACCTGGTGAAGGCCGGCATCACCGACCCGACGATGGTCACGCGCTCAGCGCTGCAGAACGCAGCGTCGATCGCGAAGAACATCCTCACCACCGAGGCGATCGTCGCTGAGGCTCCGGAGAAGGCTGGCGCAGGTATGGGCGCCGGCATGCCGGACATGGGCGGGATGATGTAGGTAGTCCCCTTCGGGGAACTGCAAGAACGGAAACGGGCGGCCGAGAGGCCGCCCGTTTCATTTCCTTACGAGAAGACCCGCGGGGAGCGGGTCTTCACGGGGATGGGGGAGGGTTGTACCCCTGATGTCGGCGTCGCAACCGCCTCGGACATCCCTCGTCCGAGGGAATCAGAAGCCGTACCGCTCCTCTTTCCACGGGTCGGCGTCGTTCGAGTACCCGTAACGCTCCCAGAAGCCGGGCTTGTCGATCGAGCTGAGCTCGATCCCGCGCAGCCACTTGGCGCTCTTCCAGAAGTACTTCCCGGGGATCACGAGCCGAAGCGGGTAGCCGTGGTCGGGCTCCAGCACCTCGCCGTCGCCGTGCGTCGCGAGCAGCGCGTCGTCCTGTTCGAGGAACGCCAGCGGCACATTCGCGGTGAACCCCGCCTCTGCGTGTGCGATCACGAAGCGCGCCGTCGGGTTGGGGCGCGCGAGCTTCGCGAGCTCGCGCCAGTGCACGCCCTCGAACTTCGTATCGAACTTCGACCAGCGCGTCACGCAGTGGATGTCCTGCACGTTCGACGTCCGCGGCAGCTCGTTGAACTGCGCCCACGAGAGCTCGATCTCGTTCTCGACGTCGCCGAAGACGCGCAGCGTCCAGGTCGACAGGTCGCGGTATCGCGCGGCCGAGCCTGCATGCAGGACCGGCCATTTCTCCGTCAGGTACTGCCCCGGCGGCAGGCGAGCGGGGTCGTACCCGGCGTCGCGCACCTTCTGCTCCGCTTTCGACCTGAACACGCTGTCTAGTCTAGGGAGGCATGCCTACCGTTACGCAGCGCGCAGCGCGCAGACCCCGCGCGTACGTGCGGGTGCAGGGCCCCGACGCCGTCGACTACCTGAACCGCATGCTCTCGAACGACGTCCCGGAGGAGGGTTCGGTCGACGCGCTGCTCCTCACGGCGAAGGCGCGCGTGATCGCGCCCGTGCTCGTGTGGCGTCGCGGCGTCGACGACGTGCTGCTCTTGACCGAGCCCGAGCTGGGCGATGCGCTCCGTTCTCAGCTCGCGCGCTTGCGGTTCGCGGCGAAGTGCGAGGTCGAGCCTGAGGAGCACAGTTCGACGATCGTGCTCGGCGGTGAGGACGGGATCCCGAACCGCGACTACGGCGTGCCCGCGGTCGAGGTGCTCGATTCGGAGGTCGACGGCGACGCCGATCTCGAGCGGTTGCGCATCGAGGCGGCGACACCGGTGTACGGCCGCGAGCTCGACGACCGCGTGCTACCCGCGGAGGCGGGGCTCGATGAGCGCGCGATCTCGTTCACGAAAGGCTGCTATCCAGGGCAGGAGCCGATCGCGCGGCAGCATTACCGCGGCAAGGTGAACCGGCGGCTGCGCGTCCTCGAGGTGGAAGGGACGCCGGCGTCCGAGACACCGGTCGTGCACGGCCAGAAAGAGGTCGGCCGCGTGACGAGCGCCGTCGACGGGCTCGCGCTCGCCTACGTCCGTGTCGAAGTGCCCGACGACGCCGAGCTGAGCGTGGCCGGCGCACCGGCGCGGCTAC
Source organism: Burkholderiales bacterium (assembly GCA_025935595.1). Lineage (GTDB taxonomy): Bacteria > Actinomycetota > Thermoleophilia > Gaiellales > Gaiellaceae > PALSA-600. Next base: position 2,082 of record JAICUZ010000270.1, on the reverse strand, counting down.
ACTGGCCGCCCGAGCGCCCGTAGCTCAGGGGATAGAGCGCTGCCCTGCGGAGGCAGAGGTCGCATGTTCGAATCATGCCGGGCGCACTTTGCAGCTCTATGAGTACCGCGTGGTCTCGCTCAACGACGGTGCGTACACGTCGTCGCTGAACGACTACGCGCGCGACGGGTGGGAGCTCGTCCACGTCGTGCCCGACATCAGCGTCGTGCCGGAGAAGCGCGACGGCGGCGGGCTGCCGATGCCTGCTCTCGGCGGCAAGCTCGGCGCGGCAGCGTCCAAGCTGAAGGACCTCGAGGGCTCGAGCGAGCCCGTCCCTGGAACGATCACGACCACGTTCCTCTGGGTCTTGCGCCGCCCGTTCGACGAAGACGACCTGGGTTAGCGGAACGTTCTCCGCGGAGAGAACGTCGGCATGGCCGACGTCCCCGACGGCATCGTCCTCAAATACCACCGCGACCTCGACGGAATGCGCAAGACCCTGTGGCCGCGCCGGCTCATCATCGGCGCGATCGGCGTGTTCGCCGTCCTCGGGCTCCTGAACGTCTTCGGCCAGCGACCGGCCAACGCGACCGCGGATGCAGCACAGGCGTCGCTGACGCTCAATGCCCCGGATCACCTCCGGGGCGGGCTGCTCTTCTCGGCCCGGTTCCACATCACGGCCCATCACGACGTGAAGGACGCCGTCCTCGTGCTCGACCAGGGCTGGGCAGAGGGCATGGCGATCAACACGATCGAGCCGGGCCCGGTGGGCGAGGCGTCGCGCGACGGGAAGATCAGCCTCGACCTGGGGCACATCCCGGCCGGGCAGTCATACGTCCTCTACATGCAGTTCCAGGCCAACCCGACGAACGTCGCGTGGCGCCGCGCGGCCGGAGTCGCGCTCCTCGACGGCTCGACGCGACTCCTCCACATCGACCGCAAGGTCACGATCTACCCCTAGCTGCCGTGGACATCGTCCTCCGCGCCGTCATCGTCTTCTGCTTCTTGCTGCTGCTGACGCGCATCATCGGCCGGCGTGAGCTCTCGTCGCTGCAGCCCTTCGACTTGATCCTCATCATCATCCTCGGCGACGCGGTTCAGCAGGGACTGACGCAGGACGACTACTCCCTCACCGGCGCGTTCCTGGCGATCGGGACGATCGCCGTGCTGCAGGTCTTCGTGTCGTGGATCGGCTTCCGGTTCCCCCGCGCGCGGCCCGTGCTCGAAGGCACGCCGATCGTCGTCGTGGAGGACGGAGCCGTGATCGAACGGAACGCCAAGCGTGAGCGCCTCAGCGTCGATGAGATCCGCGAAGCTGCTCGGCTGCAGGGGATCGGTCGCCTGGACGAGGTGAGGTGGGCCGTGCTCGAGACGAACGGCCAGATCACCTTCATCAAGAAGGAGAACTAGAGCGTGCTCTTGGTCTCGTTGACGAGGTTCTCGCCGAGTGCGTGGAGCAGGTCGGGGCGGTCGAGCAGCCGCTTGGTCTGCTCGGCGCTCAGGCGGTTCGTCACGTAGTGGTCTTCGAGGATGTCCTGCAACGGCCGGCCGCGATGATGCTCGCGAATCACGTACTGCGCGATGCGCTCCTCGGACTGCGTCCGCGACGAGAGAAACGAGAACGCGCTCTTGATCGCATCGATCAAGCCCAAGATGCGACCGATTGTATAGTCGCAGCGTGAAGGCTCCCGCGAGGGACGGCCGCTTTGCCGAGCGCGTCGTGGAAGGGCTCGACGACGGCGGGAGCCCCGAGCGCGTGCTGATCTGGATCGAACGCCGCGCCGGAGCGCTCTGGGCGGTCGGCCGCCAGGTGAACCCGCAGCACCGCGAGTCCGACGAGCCGCGCGCCGACGACTACGTCTGGGAAGGCTACGAGCTCGACGACTGCCTCGAGGTGGCGAACGACGCGCTCGAGGACGATGCGGTGGTGTCGGAGGACGACGGTGCCGACGCGAAGGTCAGGCCGTTCCACCGCGACGAGCTCTTGGCGCCGCTGGAGAAGTTCTTCTTCGGCCGCTAGATGATTGAATCAATCATCTAGGCCACTCGAGGTTTGCGTCCGGGATCGGGTCGCCGTGCGGGTCGTGCGTCGGGAACCCGAGC
>JAICUZ010000214.1 GCA_025935595.1 Burkholderiales bacterium | reverse complement strand
CCTCGATCCCCGTGGCGACGGCGAGGACGTTCGGGTCGAAGACGATGTCCTCGGGCTCGAAGCCGACCTCGTCGACGAGCAGCCGATACGCGCGCTCGCAGATCTCGAGGCGGCGCTCGACGGTCGTCGCCTGTCCTTGCTCGTCGAACGCCATCACGACCACGCCCGCGCCGTAGTCGCGGACGCGCCGCGCGTGTGCGAGGAACTCCTCCTCCCCTTCCTTGAGCGAGATCGAGTTGACGATTCCTTTCCCCTGGATCGACTGGAGACCGGCCTCGAGCACGCTCCACTTCGAGCTGTCGACCATCACCGGCAGCCGCGCGACCTCCGGCTCGGTCGCGATCACGTTCAGGAACGTCCGCATCGCGTCCTCGCCCTCGAGGAGGTCGGCGTCCATGTTCACGTCGATCAGGTTCGCGCCCCCGCGCACCTGCTCGAGCGCGACGTCGACGGCAGCGGAGTAGTCGCCCGCCTCGACCAATCGGCGGAAGCGCGCCGAGCCGGTCACGTTCGTGCGCTCGCCGACGAGGACGAACCCGGTCTCGGGCGTGATCGCGAACGGCTCCAGGCCGCTGAAGCGCGGGCCGCGTCGTCTCGGCGGGACGTCGCGCGGGGGCAATCCCCGAATCGACGTCGCGATCGCGCGCGTGTGCTCGGGCGTCGAGCCGCAGCACGACCCGACGACGTTCAACAGACCGTCGCGCGAGAACTCGTGGAGCAGGGCCGAGGTGACGTCCGGCGTCTCGTCGTAGCCGCCGAAGGCGTTCGGCAGGCCCGCGTTCGGGTGGGCGGAGGTCAGGCAGCTCGCGATCTGCGACAGCTCCGCGACGTACGGGCGCATCTCGCGCGCGCCGAGGGAGCAGTTGACGCCGACGATCAGCGGGTCCGCGTGCTCGATCGACGTCCAGAAGCCTTCGATCGTCTGCCCCGAGAGCGTGCGACCCGACAGGTCGACGATCGTGACGCTGATCCAGAGCGGCAGGTCCGGCGCCTCGTCGCGCGCAGCGACGATCGCCGCCTTCGCGTTCAGCGTGTCGAAGATCGTCTCGATCAGCAACAGGTCGACGCCGCCGTCGCGCAGGCCGCGGATCTGCTCCGCGTAGCTCTCGACGATCTGGTCGAACGTGTGGGTGCGGTACGACGGGTCGTCGACGCGCGGGCTGAGCGACAACGTGACGTTCAGCGGCCCGACCGAGCCGGCGACGAACCGGTCCGGGCCCGCCGCCTCGCGCGCGATGCGTGCGCCTTCGACGTTCATGTCGTAGACCGCATCCTCGAGCCCGTAGTCCGCCTGACCGATCGACGTCGCGGTGAACGTGTTCGTCGTCGTGATGTCCGCCCCCGCCGCGAAGTACGCGTCGTGGACCTCGCGCACGATGTCGGGCCGCGTCAGGTTCAGCAGATCGGGATCGTTCTTCACGTCGCGCGCGTGCGACGCGAACCGTCGGCCACGGAAGTCGGACTCGGAGAGACCGCGGCTCTGCAGGAGGACGCCCCACGAGCCGTCGAGCACGAGAATGCGCTCGGCTGCCAGTCTGCGTATGTCGTCGGCGACGTTTCGCATAGCTCTTTAGGCGTTTGGTGACCCGGTCGCCAAGCTGCTCGTCAAAGCTTTCCGGGGGTGAGGATCGAATCCTAGCGCCGAAGCGCATAGAGGCGCCATTCCCCCGGCACCCCCTTGAGCTCGTGCGAGCCGCGGTCGTCGAACTCGAGCCCGGAGCCGGTGACGAGGTCGCGCACGGTCTGCGACACGAGGATCTCGCCCGAGTCTGCCTGAGAAGCCACGCGCGCACCGATCGACACGGCAATGCCGGCGACCTTGCCATCGAGGAGCTCGCACTCGCCGGTATGGATGCCCGCCCGGATCTCGAGGCCGAGCTCCTGGATGTCCTGTCCGATCGCGGTTGCGCAGCGGATGGCACGAGCGGGGCCGTCGAAGCTCGCGAAGAACCCGTCCCCGGCGGTGTCGAGCTCGCGGCCGTGGAAACGGGCAAGTCGCGTCCGGACACGGCGATGATGCTCGCCGACGAGCTCGGCCCAGGCTCGGTCGCCGAGCTCAGCCGCCCGCGCAGTCGATCCGACCAGGTCGGTGAAGAGGATCGTCGTCAGGACGCGCTCGTGCTCCGGCTCGTCCCAGTCACCACCGGCCTGGACGTGGGTGAGGAACCTCTCGACCTCGTCGGCGACGGCCCGCCAGTCGCCGCGAGGGATCATGTGCTCGTCTCCCTCGAGCTCCACGAACTGCGCGCCCGGGATCTGCTCCGCCGTCCACCGCGCGCCCGCGATCGGGAGGTGGTCGCCGGTGCGATGGAGGACGAGCGTCGGCACGGAGATCGCCGCCAGGACGTCGCGCACGTCGATCGACATGTTCATCTCGTCGATGCGGAGGTAGGCGTTCGGGGTCGCGCCGAGCCGTTCCTCGCGCGCGCGTCGCTCGGCCTCCTCGTTCGTCGCGTCAGGCCAGTACTCGCGGACGCCCTCGACCGTGCCCCACGAGCGCACGTCGTGCTCGAGCTCCCGCCGCCATTCCTCGAGGGGCCGTCCCCACGGGAAGTCCGGCGCCCATGCGAACCGCGGCAGCGAGCCGTAGAGGACGAGCGCCGCCACCCGCGTCGGGTGCGTCGCCGCAAAGAGGAGGGACATCGGGCCGCCTTCCGAGACGCCCATCACGGCGGCGCGCGCAGACCCGACTGCATCCATCACGGCCCGTACGTCGTCGATTCGCGTCTCGAGGTCTCCGACCTGACCAGGATCGGACGCTCCGGTCCCGCGCTTGTCGAGGACGATGAGCCGGCAGAAGGATGCGAGCCGGCCGAAGAACCCGGCGCGGTCAGGGTCGTCCCAGAGCAAATCGACGTGCGAGACGGCACCCGGCACGAAGACGAGGTCGAACGGGCCGTCGCCCACCGCCTGGTAGGCGATGTTCACGTCGCCGCTCCGTGCGTAGCGGGTTACGGACCTGGCGCTCACGACGCTTCCGAGACCTTACGGCTCCGGAAGCGGTTCAGGCCAGGGCCCGTTCGAGCGCCGCGCGGTCTGCGGGCTCGCCGTGCGTCGGCAGCACGACCTCCACGGGCTTGTCGAGCAGCGGCCGGAGCCCGGCCGCGACCTGCTCGACCGTCACGCCCTCCGGGAGCCAGCTCGCCGGGATCTCGAGCCCGTTGCCGAGGTCGATCAGCGTGTCGCCGGCGATCACCGCGCCAATCCGCTCGTTCCAGAGCACGAGATCGAGCTCGCCCTCACGGCCGGGAAACGTCTCCATCCCAAGGAGCGAATCGCCGATCCCGTAGCGCGTCGCCGGGACGAGCTGATCCTCCGGGCGATCGGGCGCGGGCGCCCACACGGGGAAGCCGAGCACTGCGGCGTCGCGCTCGTGCCACGTGTTGGTGAGCACCGTGACCACCTCTCGTGACCCGAACTGCGCGCGCACGTCGTCCGGGACGGCGATCGGGTCGATGAGGATCAGCCGCGTCCCGTCGTCGATCGCGTACGCCGACACCGGCCCTTCCCACTCGGGATGTGTCGCGGTCCAGTGGTAGACGCCTTCGGGAAGTTTGATCAGACGCACATCTTCCTCGATCCAGCCGTGAACTGTCGCACCGCCACCTGTGAGCAGAGAAACGACGAGATCAAGGAGCTCATCGGAGGGTGCCGGGCTTCGTCAGCTACACAGCTTTCCGGACGGACGAAGGAGGCAGCACCGTCACTGTCTGTCAAGACAAGACCGGCGCAGCTGAGTCCTCTAGGCGTGCGGCGGAATGGGTCAAGGAGAACATCAGCGCGACCGCCAACCCGCCCGTGATCACCGAGGGCGGCACGGTCGCCCACTTCAGCTCCTAGACAGCCGAGAGCAAACGCGGTCAACCGAAACGGTGTCTGACACCTGTGGTGTCAGACACCTTTAGCCGCGGCCGCCGACCGACAGCTGGTTCTCGGCGTGCTTGACGCGCTGCTCGACCTGCCAGCGGTCGGCCGTCGAATCGCCGCGCTCGATCGCCTCGAGCTCGGCCTGGGCAGCCTCGAGCTGCTCGCGCGCACGGGCGTCGTCGATCTTCGACGCCTCGACGGCGTCGTCGACGAGCGCGATTGCGCGGTCCTGCAACACCTGGAAGAACCCGGGGCCGGTCGCGAACTCGAGCACCTCGCCGCCCGGCGGGTGCACACGGGTCGAACCGGCCTTCAGCGTCGCGATCAGCGGTGCGTGCCGCGCGAGCACACCGATCTCGCCGGCGGCGCCGGGCACGATGAGCATCTCGGCGTCGCCTTCGTACGCCGGGCCGTCGGGCGTGACGACGGAGACCGAGAACGGCTTCCGATCCGCCATTACGCTGCGGACATCTGCTTCGCCCGCTCGACCGCGCCTTCGATCGGGCCGACCATGTAGAACGCCTGCTCGGGTAGGTCGTCGTGCTGGCCGTCGATGATCTCGGCGAAGCCGCGGATCGTGTCCTCGAGCTTCACGTACTGGCCGGGCGTGCCCGTGAACTGCTCGGCGACGAAGTTCGGCTGGGACAGGAAGCGCTGGATCTTGCGCGCGCGCGAGACCGTCAACCGGTCTTCGTCCGAGAGCTCCTCGATG
>JAICUZ010000373.1 GCA_025935595.1 Burkholderiales bacterium | reverse complement strand
GCCGGTGCTGCGCGCGGAGCCGCGCGACGTCGAGATCGACGGGCTCGTGTTCCGCGAGGTGATGTCGGTGACGCAGCTCGCCGCCGGGATCGCCACCAACGTGATCCCGGCGCACGCCGAGGCGAACATCAACTTCCGGTACGCACCGGACCGTACGCCTGAGTCGGCCGAGGCGGTCATTCACGAGCTCTTCCCGCACGCCGAGATCTCGTCGCATTCCCCGCCGGCGCACGTCGCCGCGCAAGCGGCGCTCGTGCAGGAGCTGCGCGCCGCCGGCTCGTTCGCGCTCGAGCCGAAGCAGGCGTGGACCAACGTCGCCGACTTCGCCGCCCGGGGTCTCGACGCGGTGAACCTCGGCCCCGGTGGCACGCGCTACGCACACGCCGCCGACGAGCGGGTCGAGATCGCCGAGCTCGAGCGGACGTTCGCTGCGCTGCAGCGGTTCCTCTCGTGAGGCGGCTGTTCGGACCGAAGACCACGATCACCGCTCCCGACGGGCGCGAGTGGGAGCTGTACGTGAGCCGGTTCAGGGGCCCTCGGTGGGAGCCGCAGGACTACGACTCCCCGACGGAGTTGATGATGTGGAATCGGAACCCGTCAGGCGGCGTGCTGGTGCTGCTCGAGATCCCCCTGTTCCTCTACTACTGCGTCGTCGCTCCGGCGGTGGCGTACGTCATCCGCCTCCCGGCTGCCGCCGTCCGCTCACGCAGGTCGAGGACGTGGACCGTCGAAGCTGTCTGCTGGTGGCCGCACGAGCAACGATTCCGCTGGTCGGTCGACGCACGCGATCGCGACCGGGTCGCGACGGAGATCGCCAACGGGATCGTGGCAGGTCGGTGGGCCCAGCCCTCAGCCGCCGTGTTCCACGGGCAGGAGACCCGCTGAGTCCCGGTAGCGTCTAGCCATGCAGCTCTCCCCCGTTCTCGCCGAGCTCGCGCAGTACCCGTTCGCCCGGCTCGACGACTGGAAGGCCGCCGCATCCGCGCGTGGCATCGACCTGATCGACTTCGGCATGGGCGACCCACGCGAGCCGACGCCGGAGTTCATTCGTGAAGCGCTCAAGGCCTCCGTCGAGCAGGTGTCCTCCTACCCGCGCGCGACCGGCCTGCCGGAGCTGCGCACCGCGATCGCCGGCTGGATCGAGCGGCGCTTCGGGGCGACGGTCGATCCGGAGACCGAGCTCGTACCGACGCTCGGTTCGAAGGAGGCGATCTTCTCGTTCCCGCAGGTCGCGCTCGGCGCGAAGCGGTTGGTCGCGATCCCCGAGCCCGCCTACCCGGTCTACGAGAGGGGAACGCTCTTCGCCGGCGGCTCGGTCGTCACCGTTCCGCTCTCCGAGAACAACGGTTGGCTGCCCGACCTCGACGCGTTCGACGCGTGGGACGACATCGCGCTCTTCTGGACGTGCTACCCGAACAACCCGACGGGCGCCGTTGCGCCGCTCTCCTTCTACGAGGAGCTCGCGGCGCGCGCACGTGAGCACGGCTTCCTGCTCTGCTCCGACGAGGCGTACTCGGAGCTGTGGTTCGACCACCCGCCTGTCTCGGCGCTCGAGCTTGCCGACCGCACGAACGTCGTCGTCTT